>CAWUJR010000664.1:0-2253 GCA_963922375.1 uncultured Robbsia sp. | reverse complement strand
GGCTCGGACATGAGGCGGTGGCGGTACTGGACGGCGGTTTTCCCGCATGGGAAGCAGGCGGCGGCCTCGTCGAATTCAGCCCGCCGCGTGCGGCGACACCGGGCGACTTCGTCGCGCGTGCATCGCGGGTCGAGACGGTTGATGTGCAGGCGGTACTGGCGAATATCGACAACCAGGCGAAGCACGTGATCGATGCACGGGCACCCGACCGGTATCGAGGCGAGAACGAAGACCGCGATCCGGTGGCCGGCCATATTCCGGGCGCGGGAAACCGTTTCTTCAAAGACAATCTGGACGCCGACGGACGCTTCAAATCGCCGGAGATGCTGAAGGCCGAATGGGAGGCTGTATTGGGCGCGATCTCTGCCGGCAATGCGGTGATGCAGTGCGGTTCGGGCGTGACGGCCTGTCATAACCTGCTCGCGCTCGAAGTGGCCGGGTTAAGCGGCGCGGCGCTTTATCCAGGTTCGTGGAGCGAATGGGTCGCGGATCGGTCGCGACCGGTGGCGACCGGAGATGCCCGCTAATTCAGCAGCGGGTGGGCGTTCGCCCCCCCTTCACAGGCGCACGCACGCCCTCGCTTTCGATCGTCGACGACCACTTCGCAGTCGACGATCGGGCCCGCCGTCAATGCGCCTCTTCCCAATTCGCCCCTGCGCCCACTTCCGCGACCAGCGGCACCCGTAACGTCGCCACGCCACACATCAGTTCCGGCAGGCGCTGCTTGACCAGATCGAACTCGACATCGGGCACATCGAGCACCAATTCATCGTGCACCTGCATGATCATCCGGCTTTGCAGACCGTCGCGGTCGAGCCAATCCTGCACCGCGATCATCGACAGCTTGATCAGATCGGCGGCAGTGCCCTGCATCGGCGCATTGATCGCTGCGCGTTCCGCGCCTTGCCGACGCGGGCCGTTGCCGCCGTTGATTTCCGGCAGCCATAGGCGACGACCGAACACCGTCTCCACATAGCCTTGCATCCGCGCCTTCGCACGCGTCTCTTCCATATACAGCGCGACGCCCGGATAGCGATGGAAGTAGCGATCGATGTAGAGCTTTGCGGCATCGCGCGTGATGCCCAGATTCGATGCCAGACCAAACGCGCTCATCCCATAGATCAAACCGAAGTTGATCATCTTCGCGACGCGCCGCTGTTCGTTCTGCACCTCGGCGGGCGCAACACCGAAGATTTCGCCGGCCGTGGCGCGGTGAATGTCCTCTTGCGCGGCAAACGCCTTCAATAGCCCTTCGTCCTGCGAAATATGCGCCATGATGCGCAACTCGATCTGCGAGTAATCGGCCGAAATCAAACGTGCGCCAGGCGATGCAATGAACGCCTCACGAATCCGGCGCCCTTCGGCGGTGCGCACCGGAATGTTCTGCAGATTCGGCTCGTTCGACGCCAAACGGCCAGTGACCGCGACCGCTTGCGCGTAGTTCGTATGCACGCGACCCGAGGTGGCATTCACCATCTTCGGCAGCTTGTCCGTGTACGTCGACTTCAGCTTCGAGAGACCGCGATTCTCCAGCAACACCTTCGGCAACGGGAAGTCTTCCGCGAGTTTTTGCAGCACTTCTTCATCGGTCGATGGCGTTCCGCTCGGCGTCTTCTTGACGACCGGCAACCCGAGGCGGCCAAAGAAAATCTCGCCGATCTGTTTCGGCGAATTCATATTGAATTCGCCGCCCGCCAGCTCATACGCTTTCGATTCGAGTTCCAGCAGTTTCGTACCGATCTCATGGCTTTGCCGAGCCAGCAGCTCGCTATCGATCAGTACGCCATTACGCTCCATCGTGCGCAACACGCGCGACACCGGCACCTCGATCTGCCGATACACATACTCAAGGCCCGGCTCGGCCGCGATCTGCGGGTACATCGCATGATGCAAGCGCAGCGTGATGTCGGCGTCTTCGGCGGCGTATTCGCTGGCCCGCTCGACATCCACTTCGTCGAAGCCGATCTGCGACACGCCCTTGCCGCAGATGGTTTCGTATTTGATCGTCGTGAGCCCCAGATGACGGCTCGCGAGGCTGTCCATATCGTGCTTGTGATGCGATTCGAGCACATACGATTGCAGCAGCGTGTCGTGCTCGACACCGCGCAGCACCACGCCGTAGTTCGCGAGCACCTGCTCATCGTACTTCATGTGCTGGCCGACCTTTGCATGCGTCGCGCTTTCGAGACAGGGCCGCAGCCGCTCGAGCACCTGATCGCGCGGCAATTGCTCGGGCGCGCCAGGCCCGCGATG
>CAWUJR010000663.1:0-2259 GCA_963922375.1 uncultured Robbsia sp. | reverse complement strand
TCGGCGACCACGACCGGGCGCTTGATCAGCGACGGCTTCTCGACCATCAATGCGATCGCGCCGGACGCGGTGGCCGCTGCGTCTCGACTGGCGTCGTCGAGTGCGCGCCAAGTGGTGCCGCGACGATTCAGCAGCGTGTCCAACGGCACTTCGCTCAGCCAGGCCTGCAGGATCTCGGGCGTGATGCCTTCCTTCTTGTAGTCGTGAAACGTGTACGCATGCCCGTTCGTTTCCAGCCAGTCCCGCGCTTTCTTGACGGTCGAGCAGTTCGGAATGCCGTAGACACGCAAGCTCATCAGTCGCCTCGCAGCAGTTCGTTGATCGCCGTCTTCGCACGCGTCTTTGCGTCCACCTTCTTGACGATGATGGCGGCATACAGCGAGCAGTTGCCTTCCTTCGACGGCAGATTGCCCGGCACGACGACCGAGCCCGCCGGCACGCGACCGTACATCACTTCGCCGGTCTCGCGATCGAAGATCTTCGTGCTCTGACCGATGAACACGCCCATCGAGATCACGGAATCGCGCTCGACGATCACGCCTTCGACGATTTCCGAACGCGCGCCGATAAAGCAATTGTCTTCGATGATGACCGGGTTGGCCTGCAACGGCTCCAGCACGCCGCCGATGCCCACGCCGCCGGACAGATGCACGTTCTTGCCGATCTGTGCGCACGAACCCACCGTCGCCCAGGTATCGACCATCGTGCCTTCATCCACATACGCGCCGATGTTCGTGTACGACGGCATCAGCACGACGTTGCGTGCGATGAACGCGCCACGACGGGCGATGGCTGGCGGCACCACGCGGAAACCGCCTGCGACAAAATCGGCTTCGGTATAGTTCGCGAACTTGCTGGGCACCTTGTCGTAGAACTGGGTGAAGCCGCCGGCCGCCATCGGCTGGTTGTCTTCGAGACGGAACGACAGCAACACGGCCTTTTTCAGCCACTGATTGACGACCCAGCCGCCTTCCACGCTCGCATCCGGCGCGGCGACGCGCGCAGCACCGTTATCCAGACGCGTTATCGCTTCGCTGACAGCGGCGCGGATCTCGCTCGGCGCGCTCTTCGGGGACAGCGAGGCACGGTCTTCCCAGGCGGCGTCGATGATCTGTTGCAGGTCTTGTGTCATGGTCGTTTCCGGTTGAATCAATGCGATTCTGTTTGAATGAGTAAAAATAGATCGGCCGCGCCGTTACCGTGGCGCTGTTGCGCGCGCGTCGTGCAATGCGCGGCAGAATGCGACGATGCGGTGCGCGCCTTCGATGCATTCATCCACTTCTGCGACGAGCGCCAGGCGCACGAAGCCGCTGCCGGGATTCGTGCGCTCGGTGCGATCCGTGCTGCCGCTATGGTTGCCCTCCGCGCTGTTCGCCGCGATGGCAGGCGCTTTCGCTGGTGTTCCCAACCCACCCTCGCGTGCGAGATAGGAGCCGGGCAACACAGTGACATGGGTGCGCTCGAACAGCATGCGGGCGAATTCGGTGTCGCTCAGACCGGTGCGGCGCACGTCGATCCAGAGATAAAACGACGCATCGGGCAGACGCGCATCCAGTACCTCGGCGAGCATCGGCGTGACCGCTGCGAATTTGCGCCGATACTGGGCGCGGTTGTCCTCCACGTGCGCTTCGTCGTTCCACGCGGCAATGCTGACGTCCTGCACCGTTTGCGACAGCGCGCTGCCGTGATACGTGCGGTACAGCAAGTACGCGCGTATCAGGTTCGCGTCCCCCGCGACAAAGCCGGAGCGCAACCCGGGGACATTCGAGCGCTTGGACAGGCTCGTGAACGCAAGCAAACGATCGTCGCCGCGACCGAGCAAACGGGCGGCTTCCAGCGAACCCAGCGGCGGCGTGTCGCCGAAATAAATTTCGGAATAGCACTCGTCGGACGCGATCACGAAGCCGTACTGATCGGACAGCGCGAACAGTTGTTTCCAGCCATCGAGCGACAGCGTTGCGCCGGTCGGATTACCCGGCGAGCACACATAGAGCAATTGCGTGCGCGCCCAGACTTCGGCGGGCACCGCGTCGTAGTCGCAGGCGAACTGGCGTTCCGGGACGCTATTCACATACCAAGGCGTCGCACCCGCCAGCAGCGCGGCGCCTTCGTAGATTTGGTAGAACGGGTTCGGGCAGACGACGATCGCATCGCCACGCGACGGATCGATCACGGTCTGCGCAATGGAGAACAACGCTTCGCGCGTGCCGGCGACCGGCAGAATCTGCGTGCGCGGGTCGACATCGACGATCTTGTAGC
>CAWUJR010000662.1:0-2267 GCA_963922375.1 uncultured Robbsia sp. | reverse complement strand
TCGTCGTCGGCATCATCGATATCAAAACGGGCAACCGCGACATCGGGTGTCCCGCACGGGTCTTCGTCGAACGCGATGTCGCCGTCCGGGTCGGCGCGACCGCTCGCTTTCAGCCCGGCAAAATTGAATAGGTCGCGGTCCATCAAATGCGACGGCACGACGCTCGACAGGGCATTAAACATATTATCGACACGCCCAGGAAAACGCTTTTCCCAATCGCGAATCAACGCTTTCATCTCGGCGCGCTTCAAATTCGGCTGACTTCCGCAGAGATTGCACGGAATAATGGGAAACTCGCGCAATTCGGCGTATTTTTCGAGATCGGCTTCCTTCACGTAGGCCAACGGCCGGATGACGATGTTGCGACCATCGTCGGACTGCAACTTCGGCGGCATGCCCTTCAGTTTGCCGCCGTAGAACATGTTCAGGAAGACGGTCTGCAGGATATCGTCGCGATGGTGCCCGAGCGCGATCTTGGTGGCGCCCAATTCGCCGGCCACGCGATACAGGATGCCGCGACGCAGCCGCGAGCACAGCGAACAAGTGGTCTTGCCTTCCGGCACCAGCCGCTTGACGATGCTGTACGTGTCCTGTGTCTCGATATGGTAGGGCACGCCTCGCTTGTCGAGGTATTCGGGCAGGATGTGGTCGGGGAAACCTGGTTGCTTCTGATCCAGATTGACGGCGATGATCTCGAAATCGATCGGCGCACGCTCGCGCAGACGCAGCAGGATGTCGAGCATCGCATAGCTGTCTTTGCCGCCGGACAGGCAGACCATCACGCGGTCGCCGTCTTCGATCATGTTGAAGTCGCCGATGGCTTGCCCGACCTGGCGCGCGAGCCGCTTGAAAAGCTTGTTGTTCTCGTATGCGTCGCGCTGCTCGCGACGGCTCGCGGCGCGCTCGGCCACCGCCAGCGCATCGAGTTCGGGGGCGAGATCCGGAGCTTCATGCACAACGTCCGCGTGCGCGGCAGTAGCAGCAGCAGCGGTTTCAGGGGCAGGCGCTGTCACGCGGGCGGTGGGTGCCGTGGCACTCGTCAGGATATCGTCAGGCATTTAAACGCCCTCCTTGAAACGAAACACTTCGACGCCGACCGATTCGCAACCGGGATAGACGTCGACTTTTTCTGTGATGACGCGCACGGCGCGCACGCCAGGATGCGCGAGGAGCCGGGCGACGATGCCGTCGCACAGCGTTTCCTGCAAATGAATATGCCCGTCGCCAATGACGGCCAGAATCGCTTCAGGAATGATGTCGGAATTGACGATTTCGTCGACCGCATCGCGCACCGGGGTGGACACGGCCAACGGAATGAACAGCTCGACGTTGAAACGGACGCGCTGCGGGCCGTTCTTCTCCGATTCATAGGCGCCAATATTCATCCGCACTTCATAGTTGCGGACAAATAGCCGACGGCAGTCGGACAGGCGAGGATCGGTCAGCACGCTCGACATCGCGTGACTCCAGGTAAAGGCGATGACATCAAGACGATGCCATCAAAGAAAAAAGGTGATGGTATCAAGCGTTTAGCCGTTTTCATCGCGCGGCGCACTCCGGCGCGGTGTGGGCGGCGTCAAGTGAGGCTTTTGTACGACGATCGGCGGACTCGGCGGACTCGGCGGACTCGGCAGGCTCGGCAGGCTCGGCGCAGCCAATACCGGCATCGATCCGAAGCGTGGACCCGGTGATCGTGGCGGCACGTGCGAGATAACATACGGCATCCGCCAGCTCTGCGGGCGTGGGCTGCGGCTGCGGCTGCGGATTCTGCGACATCGACAACGGTGTCTGCACGGCAACGACCCGCATCCACGGTGCAAACGTGTGCGCCAATGCCGGGATGGCCGTATGCAACGCCGATTGCGTCAATCCGAACACCAAACCGTTCCCGGCACCGTCGAGCGCGTCCAGATCGTCGAGCAAATGGATCGCGACGACGTCCGCATGACCTTCGTGGCCGCGTTGCCCATGTGATTCTGTGCCCTGCTCCGCCTGCGTGGCTCGCGACGCCTGCCACGCAGCCGCCAACGCATGTGTCAACGCCAACGGCACCGACACGTTCTCGCGCATCGCGACATCGAGTGCCGCACCATCGAATGCCGGCGCGAGACCGCGTCCCTGTTTGCGCGTCAATGGTGCGGTGACCAGACAGCGCGGCAGCGACCCTGGCGGCGCGAATTCGACCGCCGATTCCATTTCGGCGCCTTGTAGTCGGCCCTCGTCCCCCGCCGCCGACTTGACCGTCTGACGCGCGTCCCTGTGCGCGC
>CAWUJR010000661.1:0-2267 GCA_963922375.1 uncultured Robbsia sp. | reverse complement strand
AGGCCGGGGCCGGCGAGCACTGGCATGCGTTCGTTGAATGGACGCTGTCCGTGGGCCTCTGCGGCCTCGAGAATCTGGCATTGATCCCGGGAACCGTGGGCGCCGCACCGGTGCAGAACATCGGCGCCTACGGCTTGGAGTTGGCCGACCGCTTCCATTCTGTTCGCGCGTTCGACACCGCGACCGGCACCATTGTGCGACTCGATGCCGCCGCTTGCCGCTTCGCCTATCGCGATAGTGTGTTCAAGCGGGAAGGGCGGGACCGGTTGATCATCACGGCGGTGACATTTGCATTGACGCCGCGCGCCGCGTGGCAACCGGTCAGCAGTTATGCCGATATTGCCCGTGTGCTCGATTCACGCGGGATTTCGACGCCCTCACCGCGCGATATCTTCGATGCGGTTGTCGCGGTGCGGCAATCGAAGTTGCCGGATCCGGCGGTGCTGGGCAATGCCGGCAGTTTTTTCAAGAATCCGATCGTCGACGCCACGCACCATGCGGCGCTGCGCACGCGCGAACCGGATCTGGTCGCCTACGCGCAGCCGGACGGCCGTTTCAAGCTGGCAGCGGGCTGGATGATCGATCAATGCGGGTGGAAAGGGCGTGCATTGGGGCCTGCCGCCGTTCATGATAAACAGGCGCTCGTGCTGGTCAATCCAGGGAAGGCAACAGGACAGGACATGCTGGCATTGGCACAAGCGATCATCGCCGACGTGCAGCAACGCTTCGATGTGACGCTGGAGCCGGAGCCGTTGATCGTCTGAGATCCTTGGCCATCGGCGCCAGCGGAGCATTAACCGCGATTGCGGCGCGCGGTTTCGGCGATACGCATGCGTAACGCGTTCAGCTTGATGAAGCCGCCGGCGTCGGCCTGGTTATACGCGCCACCGTCGTCGTCGAACGTGGCAATCGTCTTGTCGAACAAGGTGTCCTTCGAGTCGCGCGCCACGACCGATACGCTGCCCTTGTACAGCTTCAGGCGCACCCAGCCATTGACCTTCGCCTGCGTGTGGTCGATCAGCACTTGCAGCGCGATGCGCTCTGGGCTCCACCAGTAACCGTTGTAGACCAATGCCGCGTAACGGGCCAGCAGGTCGTCCTTCAGATGCGCCACTTCGCGATCCAGCGTGATCGACTCGATACCGCGGTGGGCCTTCAGCAGGATCGTGCCGCCCGGCGTTTCATAGCAACCGCGCGACTTCATGCCGACATAGCGGTTTTCGACTAGATCCAGACGACCGACACCATGCTTGCCGCCCAGACGGTTCAATTCGGTCAGCACTTCGGCCGGCGACATCGCCTTGCCGTTGATCGCGATCGGGTCGCCATTGGCATATTCGATATCCAGATATTCCGGCGCGTCCGGCGCAACCTCCGGTGCGACCGTCCACCGCCACATATCGGCTTCAGCTTCTGCTTTCGGATCTTCCAAATGACGGCCTTCGAACGAGATGTGCAGCAGGTTGGCGTCCATCGAATACGGCGCGCCGCCTTGCTTGTGCTTCATCTCGATCGGGATACCGGCTTTTTCGGCATACGCGAGCAGCTTCTCACGCGACAGCAGATCCCATTCGCGCCACGGAGCGATGACCTTGATGCCCGGCTCCAGGCCGTAGTAACCCAGCTCGAAACGCACTTGGTCGTTACCCTTGCCGGTTGCGCCATGCGATACCGCTTGTGCGCCGGTCAGACGCGCGATCTCGATCTGACGCTTGGCGATCAACGGACGGGCGATCGACGTGCCTAGCAGATACTCGCCTTCATAAACGGCGTTAGCACGGAACATCGGGAACACGAAATCGCGCACGAATTCTTCGCGCAGGTCGTCGATGTAGATGTTTTCGGGCTTGATGCCCAATTGAATCGCTTTCTTGCGCGCCGGCTCGAGCTCTTCGCCCTGACCGATGTCAGCGGTGAAGGTCACGACCTCGGCATCGTAATTGTCCTGTAACCATTTCAGGATGACGGAGGTATCGAGGCCGCCGGAATAGGCGAGCACGACTTTCTTGATATCGCTCATGATGAACTCTTGACTGGCGAAGAAGGAAGGAACGGCGCCCAGGACGGCCCGGCTGCGCCAGTGCACACCGGATGTCCAGGAAAGGCGCTATTTTGACATTTTTTGCGAACGAGTCCCAACAATTGCATCTCGGCGCCAAGCGACGCATCCAGCCGCGCGCGGAGGGCAACGGCGGATCCGACGCGATAGTGGCCGCTTAGTGACGCAACTTAGTGACGCAACTTAGCGGCGCAGCTTAGTGGCTCAG
>CAWUJR010000660.1:0-2287 GCA_963922375.1 uncultured Robbsia sp. | reverse complement strand
CGCGCTCGCTGATCGTCCGGTTCTATTTGTGGTCGCTTCGACAAGACCAAGCGTATCGGACGATGGGCTGCGCAGCGATGTTCTGTTTCCTGACGGGCTTTCGTGCGGCCGAAGTCCGGCCCTTTCATCGATCGGGACTATCGGACGACGGCGTGCGGGTGTTGAGCGCGAAACGGAAGCGCGGCGAGGATGTCGTCCGGAAGGTCCGTACGTGGTCGCCGCGCCTGCGGTGCGTCGTTGCACGCGCCGGCCAGGGAAAGAAGACCGCCAGCCTGTTTTTATTCTCGAACCAGCGCGGGCAAATTTATTCCAAAAGCGGTTGGTCGTCAGTCTGGCAGGATGCCATGTCCGTCTGGATCGGCAGCCAAGATACGACAGCGGCAAAAGCGTTCGAGGAGAAGAAGAGACGCGAAGCTGCCAAGCGGCGCGGCGAAGAAGCTGCGGACCACGATGGCGCGAACGCCATTGCGAGTCATCCGATGTACTTCACTTTGAGCGATGTGCGGCCGGCGGCGATCACGCAAAAGCTCGCTGATCGGTCTGCCGACGCATACGATTTTGCCGCGCACGCGAACCCATCGACAACACATCGGCATTACGATCGTCGATCGGAAAAACGGGCAGCCGCAACTGAGTAAATTCGCAATAGGATTAAAAAAAACCTTTACAATCAATATATGAATTTTCTTGATTGTGGCGAGGTTTTAAATCTATGGCATTGATTTGACGGGACAAATACAGGGCAAACCGCTGGATTGTGATTCCAGTTGTCGTGGGTTCGAGTCCCATCAGCCACCCCACAGAATCAAGTAGATAGCGGGAAAGTGTCCATGCACTTTCCCGCTATTTTTTTGTCTTTCCCGCTTGGGTGATTCTTTTCCCTATCGTCCGCGGCTTCCTGTGGCCTTTCAAAACGTAATCACGTTCGGCAAGTCGCAACGCAGTGGATGTGGCAGTACAATCACGAACGCCCGAACATGGGCCTTGGCGGCATCACACCGATTCAGCTGCAGCGTCACAAATCATCGTTGCGACGGCAAAGCGGCCGCGAGTGTACGACACGCTTCGACCAAGGCATCGTTGATTCGATGAATCTTGCGCCGTAGGCAGACCTGCGCCATCTTCCGCGCGTCGCCATCCATCCCCGCGAGCGACAAAATTTGCTTTAGACCCGGCAGCAATCTGCTCTCTCGGCTGATGTCGTATTCATAATCGCTCAACGCATGGTGCAAGATCGGGTTGACCTGCCTGACTACCCGCATTACCACGGCGTCGTACGCATCGCGCTCGCCTCCGCTTTTCGATGTGCCGAGGCGATCGTACTGGCGTGCTGCGCGTCGGAAACGCTGCGCGCGCTCACGCAAGCCAATCAGTTCCGGTACGGCTGAAGCACCAGGAGCATCTTCATATTCGCGCAAGCTGTCTAGAATGTCCTCGGCCAACTGCCCCAACTTCATTGGTAAAGCGTCAGCGGTAACCAATCCGGTCAGCAGGCGCCAGATCAGTAAGGCGTCCACAGCAAGGACCGATGCGTCGGCATAACCTGCGGTGTCGTCTTGAGTATGCCACCACCACCCCATGCCGCTGCCGCGGATCTGTTCATTATCCGAAGCCGGCATATAGGACGAAATCTGCGCGCTTGCCAGCCCGATACCGCTGAAGCTCTGATCACCATTCCGGCCGCAACGACTGCGGTCGATATAGGAGTCGCTACGTTTGAGCCAACCTTTGAAGGTCTCCTGCTCATGCTGCGGATGCCCGACTATGTCGGCTATCACACCCGTGACGAATGCGGCGAGTTCGCCAGTCGTGTTCTGGGCGATCTTCAAGGAAGCGCCGCGACTGCCGACGTTATCGACATTGATATAGCCAATGCCGTCTTCCCGGAGCTTTGTCCAATGCGTATCTGCATACCAGCTTGATCCGGCATAGCCACCCTGCTCGTGCCCGGTCCACCAACAGAACCTGACCCCATACCTGGGCAATTTTCCGCCAGCAGCCTGCTCCGCCAGCAAGCGCGCGATCTCCAGCATGATGGCATTACCGGTCGCATTATCGGTGGCACCCGGACCCCAACTGCACAAATGGCCGCCAACCAACACGAAACCAGGCAAACGTCCCGGAATCTCGGCATGGGGCATCCGCACCGTGCGCCAACCTGCGTCCACCGGCGCTACCAGCCGAACGGTTAGCTGATCCCCCGCACAGGCTCGCAGACGAGCGCCATCGGCTGCGCTGACCTGTGCAGCCGGCAACGGTGCGAAACGCGCTGTGTCTGCGGCGCCGG
>CAWUJR010000659.1:0-2291 GCA_963922375.1 uncultured Robbsia sp. | reverse complement strand
ATGCGCCAGTCGAAACCACCGCCCCCGCTGCGGTCGCGGCGCACGACGGCGTGCGCGCTGTATCCGCTGTATCGTTGACAACATCACCGGCGACATCGGCACCGCTTTCGGGCGCTATCGACGCTGCCCCTGCGACCGTGAACCCGGCGAAGTTCGAACCAATGCTGGAAGCGGCCGGTCTCGTCTGGGTGAACACCGACCAGGAGAAGTTGCGCAAGGCAGCGGAAGCATCGGCAGCGGCAACGCCTGTTGCCCGCGCGCCACGCGTACGCAAGCCGCGCGCGCCGGTGTCCGACGCGCCGATGGTGCAGATCGAGACGCACACCGTACCGGCATCGTCCCCGGCGAACGACGCGTAAGCAACGGCCATCACCGCCCCCCGCATAGCTATTGCGTGGGGCGGGCCAACGCCTCTCTGTCTCACCTCTCTGCCTGCCCCTTCTGCCCCCCTGTTTCGCCCTCCTATCGCGTGCCGTCCACTGTGCTCTGCTAGGCACTGTACGGTCTGCATTTCAATGCACAGTTTTCGAGCCGATACCCGCACGCGGGCGATCCGATAGAATGAAGATCCAATGACGGCCGCGTTGCGGTCGCCGCTTTCCGCCGCTTTTCTCTACCGCGCAATCATGGATCGCAAAGTCATCCCCATCGCAACGCTCGACGCGGCACAGGCACTTCCGTTGCCGACGCGCAGCGTAGCGCCAGCACAGCCCACGGGCGTGTTGAGGGACCGGCGCGACCGGCCGCTGCGGGATCTGCGTATTTCGGTCACCGATCGCTGCAACTTTCGCTGCGTGTATTGCATGCCGAAAGACGTATTTGGCAAAGATTTTCCGTTCCTGCCGCAGACGTCGTTATTGAGCTTCGAGGAAATCGAACGAGTGGCGCGCGTGGCGGTGGCACACGGCGTCGAAAAAATCCGCCTGACCGGTGGTGAACCGTTGTTGCGGAAAAACATCGAATCGTTGATCGAGCGCCTGGCAACGCTTCGTACGCCGACCGGTCGCGCATTGGAACTGGCGTTGACGACCAATGGGTCGTTATTGCGCCGCAAAGCACGCTCGCTTGCCGACGCCGGCCTGACCCGGGTCACCGTCAGCCTGGACGCGATCGACGAAACGCGTTTTCGGTTGATGAACGATGTCGACTTCCCAGTCGCCGAGGTGCTCGCCGGCATCGACGCTGCGCGCGCAGCCGGCTTGGGACCGCTGAAAGTGAATATGGTCGTCAAAAAAGGCGTCAACGACGATGAAATCGTGCCGATGGCACGTCACTTTCACGGTACCGGCACGACGCTGCGCTTCATCGAATACATGGACGTGGGTGAATCGAACGGCTGGCGACTGAGCGAAACGTTGCCGTCGCGGGACGTCGTATCGCGTATCAGCGCCGTCATGCCGTTGATTCCCACCGGACGACGCCATGGTGCCGATACGGCCGAACAATGGTCGTATGTCGATGGTGGCGGCGACATCGGCGTAATCTCTAGCGTCAGCAAAGCGTTTTGCGGCGCGTGCACACGTGCGCGGCTGTCGACCGAAGGCCGGTTGTTTCTCTGCCTATTCGGCAGCAAAGGCTACGACCTTCGCGCGTTGCTGCGCGATCCTGCGGTCGATGACGCACAGTTATCGGCCACGCTCGCGCAGATCTGGCAACAACGCGACGATCGCTATTCCGAACTACGCGGCGGCGCACAGGCACCGGCACGATCGGGCGCACGCGTCGAGATGTCGTATATCGGCGGTTGAGCAGCGATCATGCAGCAGCCCGCGCTTCGACCATGACCGCACCGATCGCGCGCGCGGACATTACCGGCTTGGTACTCGCCGGCGGTCGCGGCAGCCGCATGGGCGGCGTAGACAAAGGCCAGCAACTGTTTCGCGGTAAACCGCTCGCCGCTCACGCCGTTTCGCGGCTGGCGCCTCAGGTCGGTCCGATGCTGATTAGCGCCAATCGCCATCTGGACGCGTATCGACAACTGGGCACCGTCGTAGAAGACACGATGCCTGATTTCCCCGGACCGCTGGCGGGCATCCTGGCCGGACTGCAAGCTGCCCGTACGCCGTATCTCGCGTGCGTCCCATGCGACTCGCCATTTTTCCCCGACGACCTGGTCCTCCGTCTGGCGCAGGCCTTTGGCACACCTGCCGGTGCGTATGGCGGGGGGGCGGCACCGATCGCCAATGCACCGATGGACGCGGTTGGTGTCAGCACACCCGCCGATACCGATTGCGTGCTCGCCACCGCCGCCGCACCGGATGTCGACCCACCGGGACAATGGCGTAGCCACC
>CAWUJR010000658.1:0-2295 GCA_963922375.1 uncultured Robbsia sp. | reverse complement strand
CCGGCGGGCGATAACGCATCGGATGCGCCGCTCGCGTCGTGCACCGCCCTCTCTGCTTCGATCATCGGCACGCCGCTGTTGGCTAACCATGCGATCGCACCGTCCGCGTCGATGGCTTGCCCCGGTGTGCCCGGGCGAAAATGGAAGCCGCAGACGAGCCCCGATGCATCGGCACCGTACGTCAATCTGGCCGGATCAAATGTCATGCGCCTGAGAAGCTCCCGATGTGTGCTTGCGCCCGTCCTCAGGGACAGGGCGCCGCTCGCCGCCGCGCGCGTTCCGGTCAGTAAATTTCCGGCACCAGCATGTCGGCCGGCACCGGCATGCGGCTGTAATCGGGGTGGTAGACGCGCTTGGGTAACGCGATGGGCGCATGCTCGACTTCCTGATACGGCACCTGCGACAACAGGTGCTCGATGCAATTCAGTCGCGCGCGCTTTTTGTCTACCGCCTGCACCACCCACCAGGGCGCTTCGGTGATGTGAGAGCGCTCCAGCATGATCTCCTTTGCCTGCGTGTAGGCCTCCCACCGGCGACGACTCTCCAGATCCATCGGGCTCAGCTTCCATTGCTTCAACGGATCCAGCATCCGGCTACGGAAGCGAATTTCCTGCTCGTCGTCGGTGATCGAAAACCAATATTTGACGATCTGGATCCCGCTACGCACCAGCATTCTTTCGAAGTCCGGCACCGAACGGAAGAATTCCTCATACTCTTCATCTGTACAAAAGCCCATCACGCGCTCGACGCCGGCGCGGTTATACCAACTCCGGTCGAACAGTACGATCTCACCGGCTGCCGGCAGATGCGATACGTAGCGCTGGAAGTACCATTGGGTCCGTTCGCGATTGTTCGGCGCCGGCAATGCTGCCACCCGACACACGCGCGGGTTGAGGCGTTGCGAGATGCGTTTGATCGCGCCTCCCTTGCCGGCAGCATCGCGACCTTCAAAAATAACGACGAGCCGGTGATTGTTGGCGACCACCCAATCCTGCAACTTGACCAGTTCGCCTTGCAGTCGGAAGAGCGATCGAAAATAGTGCCGACGCGCCTCGTGCGCGGATCGCGCGCCTGCCTTATCCGCGTGGTCATGCGATTCGGGATCGCCGTCGCCTTCGCCGAAGCGTTGGTCGTCGATCTCCATTTCGATTTCCTCATCCCAACTGTCGATCAAGTCCGCATGCAGACGCTGCTGCCAGTGCGCGTCAGCACCGGTGTCCGCGCCTTGTGCGTCGTCGTTCGTCTCACGGTCGGTTCGATCATGTTCATGCATTGCGTCATCTCCGAGGAAACGATAAAAGAAAGGCGGGCAACAAAGCGGGCCACGCGTGATGCAAACGGCGGCGGCGGGAAAAAAGATTCTCCCGTTCCAATGAGTCAATTTGGTTACATTGCGCAGATCGCCTACGACGAAGTGGCTGCGACCCGCCGCGGCGACCTTGCGTTCATCAAAAAATAACCGTATATACTCTTTTGAAATTGTTCCTGGACTGAATACCGATGAATGACATCAAGCGTGATCCCGCAGCGGCCTCCGCAAGTGAAATACACGTCGAGGCAGCCCATTCGGTCATGACAACCGATACCCAGGATAGCGCCGATAGCGTGGGAATGGCGACCGCGTCGGGGATCGCGACGCCGGATGCGCCGGATTCCGATCACGCTGTCGTACATGCGGTGAGCGACGCCGTCGTGCCTGTACCAGTGGATAAGCGCCGGACACCCACCGGGCCGGTCAACGAAGCGACGAAGAAATCGGCGCGGCGCGGCGGCGAAAAGACCGCTAAGCGGGCGGTGAAGCAAGAGGCTAAGCACGACGTGAAGCAGCTGACCAAGCTGCAATCGAAGCCGCAAACGAAGAAAACCGCCAAGGCCACGAAAGCGTTGAAGACCGTGCCGGCGCCGGTCAAGGCCACCGACAAACCGTCGCTCGAGCACGCCGACAAGAAAGTGAGCAAGCAGGCCCCTAAGCAGGAGGCGAAGACGTCGAAGTCAAAGCCTACGTCGCCGTCCGTTGCGCGCAAAGCCACCACTCAAAACGATGACAAGGCAAAACGTGCGAAGAAAGACAAGGTGATCCGCGACAGCTTCACGATGCCGAAGGCGGACTATGACAAGATCGCCACGCTCAAGGCACGTTGCCAAGCAAACGGCACCGCGATCAAGAAAAGCGAATTGTTGCGCGCCGGCATCCTGTTGCTCGACACGCTGGACCCGAACGCGCTACTGAGCGCCGTGGGTGCGGTCGAAACGGTCAAAACCGGCCGTCCCCGCCGCGCCTGATGGCGGCTGGCC
>CAWUJR010000657.1:0-2305 GCA_963922375.1 uncultured Robbsia sp. | reverse complement strand
CTGGTGCCGACTGCCGGACTCGAACCGACCACCTGATGATTACAAATCAACTGCTCTACCAGATGAGCTAAGTCGGCGGCAACGCAAGATTCTACGCTATTTCACGACCTTCAGGTGAGGTCTTCCACCTTTTGGCCCGTCCGAATCCGGCGGTGTGCGGTCATCGCCACCTTCGCCGGCGTTTTCGTTCGAATTGCCATCGCCATCGATCGCCTTCAACGCCGGCTCGCTGTCCCGGCTGCCGTCAATGGCCGCCAACACCGGCGCCTTACTCGCCGGCTCGTCGTCATCGGCAACTTCCGCGCCAGGCACGTCGGTCGCCAACAGTGCGTCGTCGGCAATGTCCTCGGCCGGAAACGCCATGCCCTGTCCGTTTTCGCGTGCGTAAATGGCCAGCACGTTCGCCACGGGCACTTCGATCTTGTATGACTTGCCGCCGAACCGCGCGCTGAACTCGATCCAGTCGTTACGCATCTGCAGCGCGTTGGTGGCATCGAAGCTGATATTCAGAACGATCTCACCATCACGCACAAACTGCGTAGGCACACGCGTGCGATTGTCGACACGAACCGCAATATGCGGCGTGTAGCCGTTATCCGTGCACCATTCGTACAGCGCGCGCAATAGATAAGGCTTCGTTGACGTTTCTTGCATCCGTGGATTCTCCGCCCCACCCGCCGCCCGAAAAGGCAATGGGCCGGCGGGCGGGTCATGGGTCAATCAGATTAACGGCGCATCACCTTTTCCGACGGCGTCAGCGCTTCGATGAAGGCCGGCCGGCTGAAAATACGTTCGGCGTATTTCATCAACGGCGCGGCATTCTTCGACAACTCGATGCCGTAGTGGTCGAGGCGCCAAAGCAACGGGGCGATCGCGATGTCGAGCATCGAGAACTCATCCCCCAGCATATACTTGTTCTTCAAGAAGATCGGGGCCAACTGCGTGAGTCGATCACGGATCGACAGGCGCGCGCGCTCATGCAGCTTCTCCGCAGCCTTACCCTTTTCATTCTCGAGAAGGTCGACGTGGCAGAACAGCTCTTTTTCAAAGTTTTGCAAAAAGAGACGCGCACGCGCACGTTGCACCGGATCGGCCGGCATCAATTGCGGATGCGGGAAGCGCTCATCGATGTATTCGTCGATAATGTTCGACTCATACAGGATCAGGTCGCGCTCGACCAAGATCGGCACCCGACCGTAAGGATTCATCAGGCTGATGTCTTCCGGCTTGTTGAACAAGTCGACATCGCGGATTTCGAAATCCATGCCCTTTTCGAATAGCACCAGCCGGCAGCGCTGGGAAAAGGGGCACGTAGTGCCGGAATACAAAACCATCATGTTCGTGATCCTCTGAAAGCCGAATGGGCATGGCTTCGCCCGCTGCCCCGTTACCGGAACTGCGGGCGAAGCCATGCACCTCAGACCGCTATTATGCCCTTTTGTAAGACTAAAGTCCCGCTTTTCAGTCGCGTTCTGCGGCGATCTGCATAGCAACTCACTGCCGCGGGCGGTTTTTTGCACCAATGTGCCGCATTCGCCACATGTTCATTGGACGCCGCGCCAGTAGGCGCGGCTCAGCCGCCACGCGGCAAAGCTGAATAACAGCAAGAAACCGACGACCCAGCCGCCGAGGCGTCGCCGCGAGAGGGCCGACGGATCGGTCATCCACCCCATATAGGCGACGAGATCGCCCACCGCATGGTCGTATTGCGCGGCGTCGAGGCTGCCCGGCGCACTCTGCTCGAACCGAACGAACACACGCGTGGGCGGTAGCGATGGTTCGGAGGTGCGCGATGGCAATGACGCGCGGGCGTGGGCATCCGCGGCAGCGCCGCCCTTTGTGATAAACACTGCCGTGCGCGGGCCGTGCAATCCGGCCAGGATATCCGGCATGTTGACGTTAGGAACCAGCAAATTGTTGGCCCCCGTCGGTCGATCGGGGTCGCTGTAGAAGCTCCGCAAATAGGTGTAGAGCCAGGCGCGACCTTTCGCGCCGGCTTCCAGCGACAGGTCCGGGGGCACCGAACCGAAGGCGGTCTTGACGTCGTCCGCATGCATCACCGCGTGCATCGGCTGTTCAAGTTTCTCGCCGCCCGGGTCGAGCGTCGCGGTGATTTGATCGCGGCTGAAGCCAAGCTGCTGTAACTGGTCGTAGCGGAGCCGATGCGCGTCGTGACAATTCGCGCAGTAGAGGGCGAACATCGTCGCGCCACGGCGCAACGCGGCCAAATCGGCACTTTGGTGCGGGAGGGCCGATACGGCGACAGGCTGAATCGGTGCGGGTGCGGGTGCGGGTGCGGGTGCGG
>CAWUJR010000656.1:0-2306 GCA_963922375.1 uncultured Robbsia sp. | reverse complement strand
GTGCGCGCGCCACGGTCTTCGCTGCGCTCACTACGCTCCCGGGGTGCCGGTGCCAATGACAACGTGCCGCGTTCCAGCGGACGTTTGATCAATTGCTCGATATCGGCCAGCAGCTTCGCATCCTTCGCCGCGCACAGCGACAACGCATCGCCGGACGCGCCAGCGCGACCGGTGCGACCGATCCGATGCACATAATCCTCGGCACTGAACGGCAGATCGAAATTGATGACCGCCGGCAATTCGGCAATGTCCAGGCCCCGTGCTGCGACATCGGTGGCCACCAGCGCGACCACCTCGCCTTTCTTGAACGCGTCCAGCGCCTGCATCCGCTCGTTTTGCGACTTGTCGCCGTGAATCGCCGAGGCGACGATGCCGTCACGCTCGAGCACGCGTGCCAAACGGCTCGCACCCAGCTTGCTGTTGCAGAAGACGATCACCTGCTTCAACTGCCGCTCGCGGATCAACTGCGTGACCGCGCGTTGCTTGTCTGCTTCGTCGACTTCGAACAGGATCTGTCGAACGTTCGTGGCGGTCGAGTTGCGCTGTGCCACTTCGATCGTAACCGGGTCACGCAGATAGGTGGCCGCGAGCTTTTTGATCTCGTTCGAGAACGTCGCCGAGAACAACAAGGTTTGCCGCGCGCTCGGCAGCAGATTCAGAATGCGTTGCAAGTCGGGCAGGAAGCCCATGTCGAGCATGCGGTCGGCCTCGTCCAGCACCAGCATCTGCACCTGTCCCAATTGAACATTGCGTTGCTGCACGTGATCGAGCAGACGACCCGGCGTCGCAATTAGGATTTCGACGCCGCGACGCAGTTCCGCCGCCTGCGCATTCATGTCCACACCGCCGAAGACGACGATGCTGCGCAGATCGGTGTGCTTCGCGTAGGCCGCGACATTGTCGGCAACCTGATCGGCCAACTCGCGCGTCGGCGTCAGGATCAAGGCCCGTACCGGATGACGCGCGGGCGACGTGCTATTGCTCGCGAGCGGCATCAGCCGCTGGATGATCGGCAGCGAAAAACTGGCAGTCTTGCCAGTGCCGGTCTGCGCCGCACCCATGATGTCGCGCCCGGTCAGTACCACCGGGATGGCTTCTGCCTGGATCGGGGTCGGACGGGTATAGCCCTGCTCCTCGATCGCGCTCAGCACCTTCGGGTGCAAGCCAAATTCGTCGAAGCGCTCAGCCAACACGGCTTTCGTCGTGTGGCTCACTTGCGCTTGGGCGGGCGTCAAATCGTTGGCGGGATCAGAAGCGGCAGGAAATCCGGTGTCGGGCATGGAGAATCGATTCAAAATGCTCGGCATCGCGCCGAGCGGCGGACGAACGGTCCGCGCGCACCGTCTGCACGTCGTGGCGCCCTTCCCGGTATCCGTCCAAGCCTCGACACGGATGAGGTGCCACCGCGAAGGCACGGGCGACGAAACGAGAAAACGGCGAGAGAAACGACGAAGCGTGCTACGGGCCAATATTGTACCATCGGCCCGACCGCGCTTCGGACGAAGCTTATTGCATGACGCTCAGCGGGCGACCGGCTTCACACACGCTGCCGCCTGACGCGCCCGGGCGCGCGCCTCGTCGGTATCCGCGCCAGTGGCCAGCGCCACACCCATCCGACGTTTGACGAAGCTCTCCGGCTTGCCGAAAAGTCGCACGTCCGCGCCCGGCACCGCCAACGCTTCGGCCACGCCGTCATAGCCGATACCCGCAGCATCCAGTCCGCCGTAGATCACGGCAGAGGCACCGGGCTCACGCAACGACGGATGCACCGGCAAGCCGAGAATCGCGCGCGCATGCAGGTCGAATTCGGAATAGCGCTGCGTGCACAGCGTCACCAGACCGGTGTCGTGCGGCCGCGGGCTGACTTCGGAAAACCACACATCGTCGCCCTTCACAAACGCTTCCACGCCGAACAGCCCACATCCACCCAACGCCTCGGTCACTTTATGCGACAAATCGCGCGCGCGTTGCAGCGCCTGCTCGCTCATCGGTTGCGGCTGCCATGATTCGACATAATCGCCCTCCACCTGGAGATGCCCGATCGGCGCGCAGAAGAACGTTTCGACCTGACCGCTCTCCCCGAGCGCACGCACCGTCAATTGCGTGATTTCATAATCGAAGTCGATAAAGCCTTCGACGATGATCCGCGTACCGGCCACCCGACCGCCGGCCATCGCATGCGACCATGCGTGGTCCAGGTCCGCGGCCGAGCGCAGCACCGATTGCCCCTTGCCGGACGACGACATCACCGGTTTGACCACGCATGGATAGCCGATCCCGGCGTCGATGGCCGCTTCCAACGCGGC
>CAWUJR010000655.1:0-2310 GCA_963922375.1 uncultured Robbsia sp. | reverse complement strand
GCGGCACGGGTGGCCGCGCAGATCAGCGGCGTATCACGGGGGGTGTTGTACAACCGCGCGCTGGCATTGGCTGCAGCGGCGGCGGACGCCGACGAGATCGGCGAGACGGACGACCACGAATAAGATCAGCGCACCGCCGAATCGAGGAGCGGCTCAAACAAGAGGCTCAACGACAAGCGTGAAGACCGGCTCAACGCTGCGCCGAGCGATCAGCGCATTGTGACCCTGCTCATCGATCGGCTCATTTGGCCAGCGCATTTGACCAGACTATCGCGAGGCCAACATCGGTGCCGAGAGCGCGGTACGCACTTCGCTCGGCGACAGACCGGTGATCGCGACACGTTCGGTGCCGCGGTGCATCATGCCCAGCGCCTTCGCGGCCGCCAGTGACAAGTCCAGGATGCGGTGACCGCGATAGGGACCGCGATCGTTGACCTTGACGATCACAGACCGATGATTGAAGACATTGGTCACGCGGATGTAACTGAGTAGCGGCAAGCTGATGTGCGCCGCGGTCATGTCGTGCATGTCGTAGCGCTCACCGCTGGCGGTGCGGCGGCCATGAAAGCCGTCGCCATACCAGGACGCGTTGCCGGTCTGATGAAAATCCGACACATCGGGGATGTTGTCGGCCAACGGGGCCGCATGCGACAACGCACCGTCGGTCGAGGTATCGGCCGTCGTGTCGTCACTGCTGACATCGGTATCGTTATCGGCGGCAGCGGCCAATTGCTCGGCGACGCTCGCCGTATCGCTGCCATCGCACGCAGTACGACCGGTGGGCGTGGTCCGTGCGCATGCGCGACCCGCCAGCGACGGGTTCGCCATCGCCGCCAGCGATTGACGAATGGTCGGCTGGCCTGCCTGGGCATGGTTCGTGCGAACACCGTCGATACGGAGCGACGTTTGGCTGAGCATATCGCCCGGGGGCGGCTGCATCGCGCAGCCTGCTACCGTGAAGGTAGCCAGTACAATCCCGAATCGCCGGGTCAATCTTGCGTTCATAGACGTGTCGTTCACCTATGGCTGAGTGACCTATCCGGAACGGCGATACGGCACTCAGGACGGCACCATGAAAAAGCAGACAACACCTTGGCCAGCATCGCGTCCATGCGAAGCTTGCCCCGTGTCTTACCACCTGCTTTTCACGGGTGACGGCTCTATGGCCATCTCCGCCCGGTTAATTTCACGTCTGGCGCAACCAAATTTGGTCAGGGCACCAGACTCCAAAACGCCGCCTTCCTTTACTACTGCGCAATAGCGCGCATACCGTGCACGGGTGAGGTTGGCCCTTCCGGCCATTGCCACCGTGACATGCACGTCGAAGACGACGTATGGCTCCATCCCTGGCCCTGTCTTTCGGGACAGCGCCGCAGTCGCCTTTCCTGTTGTACAGGAGCCGACGACCGCCTGGACGGAACGTGCTGCACCGGATTCGCCGGTGCTTGAAAATTGCCGCATCTGACTGCGACAAACTTACTTGGCCGCCCATCTGGATCGCGCGCTCGTTCGCGCTTTCCGACGGGACATATTGAACCCGCTCGCAGCGAGTGAAGGCCATTATACCCAAATAGAATTTTCTGCCAGCTTTTTAGTGCCGACCTGACGATTTTTACCGACTCTCTGATACAACACCCGCTCCGACGGCCGATCGGCGCCAACTTTACGTGAACTGAACGCATTCCCCAGCAATCGTTACAATGATTTTCATATGACACGTAACTGTGGAAACTGTGGAGTCTTGCCCTGATGAGCGAAGAGATCTATGTCAGCACCGATGTCGAGGCCGATGGTCCGATTCCCGGCCCCCATTCGATGCTGAGCTTCGCATCGGCGGCCTATACGCCCGATAAGCAACTGATCGCCACATTCACCGCGAACCTGGAAACCCTGCCGGGGGCCGAACCGCATCCCGTTCAAGCGGCGTGGTGGAAGACCCAACCTGAGGCCTGGGCTGCGTGCCGCACCGAATTACGCAAGCCTGAGGACGTGATGCCAGCCTATGTGGACTGGGTCGAGGCGTTGCCGGGCAAGCCGGTTTTCGTAGCCTTCCCGGCAGGCTTCGACTTCACCTTCATGTTCTGGTACATGATGCGTTTCGTCGACCGCTGCCCGTACTCGTGGTCCGCGCTGGATATCAAGACGCTGGCTTTCGCGATGACGGGCCTGCCGTATCGCAAGAGCATCAAGCCGCGCTTTCCGCGACACTGGTTCGATGACCTGCCGCATACGCACGTCGCGCTGGACGATGCGGTGGAACAAGGTGCGCTGTTTTGCAATATGCTCGCCGAGTTACGCCGGGAGCGCGCC
>CAWUJR010000654.1:0-2317 GCA_963922375.1 uncultured Robbsia sp. | reverse complement strand
GCGTGCCCTCGTATCGCACGTCGTCGCGTGGCACGGCGCGCCCGTTCCTGCTGAAGGAGGTGGATGCCGCGGCGACGCCGTGCTTCGACTTGCACGATCAGCCGAAAGGCAAAGGCAGCAAGAAGGCGGGAAGGTCCGGCTCGGTGGTGGCGGATGACGTCGGCCGCGCGCGCTTGGACGCGATCGGCGCGAAGCTGGACGCGATTCAGCGACGGTTGTTTTCGCAAAAGCGCCACCGTGTGCTGTTGATCCTACAGGGCATGGATACCAGCGGCAAGGACAGTACGATCCGTGCGGTGTTCCATGACGTGAACCCGGCAGGTGTCGATGTCACGTCATTCAGTGCGCCGACGCCGGACGAAGCAGCGCATGATTTCCTCTGGCGGGTGCACCGTCATGCGCCTGCTGGCGGACGCATCGCGGTTTTCAATCGTAGCCACTACGAAGACGTATTGGTGCCACGGGTGCTCGGTACATTGAACGCCGAGGGTGCGGAACGCCGCTTCGACCAGATCCGGCAGTTCGAAGCGTTGCTGATCGATAACGATACGACCATTTTGAAATGCTTCCTGCATATCTCGAACGAGATGCAGCGTAAGCGTTTGCAGAAACGGATCGACGACCCCGACAAGAACTGGAAATTCGATCCATCGGATCTGAAAGCGCGCGACCAATGGCATGCGTATCAGGCCGCGTACGAGGCTGCATTGACCGCGACATCGACCGACGATGCGCCATGGTATCTGGTGCCGGCGGATTCGAAGCCGCATCGCAAGCTGATGGTGGCCGAATTGCTGTTGCGCACGATGGAGCGCATGGCTGTGCAGTATCCGCTGCCGCGCGCCGATTTATCCGGCATCGAAGTGGTTTAAATCTCTGAAAAGGAAGCAGCGAAGATGCGCATCATTACCGCCAACTTGAACGGCGTCCGATCGGCGGCGAAAAAGGGCTTCTTCGCCTGGATGGGCGAGCAGGACGCGGATATCGTCTGCGTACAGGAACTGAAGTGCGCGCAGAGCGACATGACGCCGGAGCTGCTGGCACCGCACGATTACACCGGCTATTTCCAGCATGCGTTGAAGAAAGGCTATAGCGGTGCGGGCTTGTACACCCGGCATCAACCAGACGAATTCATCATTGGTTTCGGTAGCGAGGAATTCGACGGCGAAGGGCGCTATGTCGAGGTGCGCTATGGCAAGTTGTCGGTGATCTCGGTTTATGTGCCGTCCGGTTCGAGCTCCGAAGAGCGTCAGCAAGCGAAGTTCCGCTTCATGGACGTGTTCATGCCGCATCTGGCCGGACTGGTTGCCGAGGGCCGTGAAGTCGTGTTGTGCGGCGATGTGAATATCGCGCACAAGGAAATCGACATCAAGAACTGGAAGGGCAATCTAAAGAACTCGGGTTTTCTGCCCGAGGAGCGTGCGTGGCTGACACAGTTGTTTGACGAGGTCGGCTATGTGGATGTGCATCGTCAGATCGATGACCGTCCGGAAGTCTATACGTGGTGGAGTCAACGCGGTCAGGCGTATGCAAAGAACGTCGGCTGGCGGATCGACTATCAACTTGCGACCGCGGCCGTCGCCAAGACCGCCACCACTGCCACGGTGTTCAAGGACATCAAGTTCAGCGACCACGCGCCATTGACGGTCGATTACACGTACAGCCTTCGTTGAACCAAGGTTGGAGCGGTCTTTACCCGCTTCTTAGGCGCGCCTCTCCCACATCTTCGTCCCCGCCCCTGCGATGCAACGTTACGGACACCGCATCGGACGCCGGCGATGGCTCCGATGCGGTACCGTCCATGCCGATCAATGCCGATCGTGAAAGAACGCGAAGATCCGATGTGGCAGCTTCGTAAAGAACGAGAACGGCTTATCGTTGGCGCTCTTCTCCGAGTGGACGTCGCTTGCTGCGAGCTGACGAGGTTTCGTGCCCCCCGGGTTCCATTTGCCGATGCGATAGGGCGGCAACGCGTCCACGGTGGTGCCGATTGCCTTCGCGTACAACGGCAGCATGTCCTTTTGCCGCTTCTTCAGATCCTTGAGCCGCTTTTCGCTGACCGGATGGGCCAACGCAATCGGCGGCACAGGACGACGATGACTGATTCGGTCGACCTTCTCCCATAGCGCCAGTCCTGCCCGCGGATCGAAGCCGGCACGCGACGTAATGTCGGCACCGATCACATCGGCTTCGGTCTCGTCATCGGCCTCATAGTGCATGTCGAGCAACTGCGGACCGACGTTGTTGTCGGCGATCGGGCCTTTCGGACCATACAGCACCGGCAGCGCTGCGTTGCCGGCCGCGCTTGCATGATGGT
>CAWUJR010000653.1:0-2328 GCA_963922375.1 uncultured Robbsia sp. | reverse complement strand
ACCGACAGGCAAGCTCACGGTGGCCGAATCGCCGGCGCTGAGCCTTGCCACCAAAGTTGTGCCCGGGATCAAGACGAAGAATGTCGCCATTCTGGCCGCAAAGGGAGCAGACCCGAAAAGTATTGCGGCGGCCAAGAGCGCACTGGAAAAAGGCGGTGCGCACGTCAAGATCATTGCCCCCGCGCTCGGCCCCGTGGCGGAAGGCGTCGCAGTCGATGCGACGATCGCCGGGATGCCGTCGGTCGCGTTCGACGGCGTCTTCGTTGCGTGCGGCGAAGCCAGCGCCAAAACGTTGGCGACATCCGGCGATGCGCGCCATTACGTGTTGGAAGCCTATAAGCATCTGAAACCGATCGGTGCCGTCGGCTTTGGTCGCGATGTGCTGAGCGCCGCCCATCTGCCGGTGCAGGAAGAAGGCGTCGTCAGCGGCGACACCGCGAACGTGGACGCTGTCGTCAAGGACTTCATTGCCGCGCTCAGCGAGCACCGGGTGTGGTCGCGCGAAGCGAAAGCCGCGTCCGTGCCAGCCTAATCGCATCGGTCAGGCCGCATTCCGCAAAATTTGCATCGACAACTATTAAACGTCGGAATGCGGCACAATCCTGTTTTGTCCTGCTCGTGCGGGACTGTCGAACAGGAGACTGCCTTGCCCCCTTCTTCCGTCGCCCCCGGCGTGGTTGAAGCCGACCGGACCGAACCGCCTTATTTGATTCGCGGTACCCCTGAGTTTCGCCGCGCCAGTGTCGCCTTGGTGGCGGCCGGCTTCTCGACGTTCTCCTTGCTGTACTGCGTACAACCGCTTCTCCCCATTTTCACTGCGGTGTTCGGCGTCAGTCCGGCACAGAGTAGTTTGGCGGTGTCGCTGACGACCGGCATTCTGGCCATTGCGATCTTCGCCGCCGGCTTGTTTTCGGAGGCGTGGGATCGTCGTAAGCTGATGAGTGCGGGGCTGGCATTATCGGCGTTGCTCACGCTATGCGCGTCATTCGCACCGAGCTGGCATATGGTGCTGGTCGCGCGCGCGCTGCAAGGGGTGGCATTGGGCGCGGTGCCGGCGGTGGCGATGGCGTATATCGCCGAGGAGGTGCGGCCCGATGGCCTAGGCCTGGCGATGGGGCTCTATGTCGGCGGCACGGCAATCGGCGGTATGTTGGGCCGCGTGATTACCGGCGCGGTGACCGACTTGTTCAACTGGCGTGTCGCGCTGGCCGCGATTGCCGTATTCGGGATGGTGTCGGCGCTCGCGTTTTTCACATTGTTGCCGCCATCGCGCCGGTTCACACCGCGGCGTGGCCTCACGCTTGCGCATCACCACGGCGCGCTGCTGATGCATCTGCGACATCCGTATCTGCGGTGGGTATTCGCGTGCGGCTTTTTGCTGATGGGCAGCTTCGTGACTGTCTACAACTACATCGGCTATCGCTTCGCCGCGCCGCCGTATTCGTTGAGTCAATCATTCATCGGCGCGATCTTTGTGGTCTACCTGGTTGGAACGGTCGCGTCGCCGTGGGCGGGCCGTCTCGCCGATCAGATGGGGCGCGCGGCAGTATTGGCGATGAGTCTTGCGCTGATGTTGCTGGGACTGCTACTGACGCTTGCCTCGCCACTCTGGGTGGTCATCATCGGAATCACCTGCCTGACATTCGGATTTTTTGCCGGTCACGCGGTCGCCAGCGGGTGGGTGGGCGCATTGGCCCAAAAAGCGAAAGGCGTGGCGGCCGCCCTCTACCTCCTGTCCTACTATCTCGGATCGAGCCTGATCGGCTCATACGGCGGGCACTTCTGGGCACGCGACGGCTGGACCGGTGTGGTGGGGCTGGTGTCGGTGTTGCTCGTCGTGGGCGTGTTCATCGCGCAACGATTGGCCCGCGCCACCCGCGCCACTGCCGATGCCTTATAAAAGCGCACCCGTGCTTTTTTCCTTTCCTTTCCACCGTCGCGACCTATACTAAAAACGTCGGCTCACCGGGTGCGATCTAGCTGAACGGTATGCTTCAGCGCGATACTTGCTCGGCGATGGCCGCGAACAAAAAAAAGTTGGAGGCGACGATGTCTTTTCTTCCTCATCTCAGCGCGCTGTCGAGCAGCGACTTCATTCTCCTTATTCCGATGGCGCTGGTTGGCATGATCCTCACCAGCGAACTCCCCAGTCACACGCGAATCGCGCACTACTCTTTTGAGATAGGCGGCGCGGTCGTTGGCATGGTCGCAGCGTTGCTGCTGCTGTCCGGTCTCACGGCGCTGTTTTAGCCATAGCTGCGCTGGAGGCCGATACGCCTAGGCGGCGGATGCGTGCCGATGCGGGCGACGGATCGAAGTCGGGGTCGG
>CAWUJR010000652.1:0-2338 GCA_963922375.1 uncultured Robbsia sp. | reverse complement strand
GCATCGGCGACAGGTCGGGCCGCCCCGCCATCGCGCATTCGCCGACCCTGCCGCTGCGGCTTTCCGACCTTCATACATTAGATTCAAGCAACTGATCTTAAACAGGATATTTCAGCATGGCTGGGCATTCAAAATGGGCCAATATCAAACATAAGAAAGCCGCTACCGACGCCAAGCGCGGCAAGGTCTGGACCCGCCTGATCAAAGAAATCACCGTTGCCGCACGACTGGGCGGCGGCGATGCGGACACCAATCCGCGCCTGCGTTTGTCGATCGACAAAGCGACCGATGCGAATATGCCGAAAGACAATATCCAACGCGCGATCCAACGCGGCGTGGGCGGTCTGGACGGCGTGAATTACGAAGAAATTCGTTACGAAGGCTATGGCATCAGCGGCGCGGCAGTGATCGTCGACACGATGACCGACAATCGCACCCGTACGGTGGCCGAAGTACGCCATGCGTTCTCCAAGTACGGCGGCAATATGGGGCAGGACGGCTCGGTGGCCTTCATGTTCACGCATTGCGGTCAGTTTCTGTTCGCACCCGGCACGTCGGAAGACGCGCTGATGGAAGCGGCGCTGGAAGCCGGTGCGGACGACGTCGTCACGCATGAGGACGGCAGTCTGGAAGTGATGTGCCCGCCGACCGAGTTCGCGCAGGTCAAAACCGCGCTGGAAGCCGCCGGCTTCAAGGCGGAAGTCGCGGAACTGACGATGAAGCCGCAAAACGAGATCGCGCTGACAGGCGACGACGCAGCCAAAATGCAGAAACTGCTGGACGTGATCGAAAACCTGGACGACGTCCAGGAAGTGTTCACGAACGCCGTCATGGACGACGAGGCGTGACGCTTTTTCATTTCGGGGAAACACAATGAATTTATTGGTAGTCGGATCAGGCGGTCGGGAACATGCGTTGGCATGGCGACTGGCGCAATCGCCGCGTGTACAGACCGTCTTCGTGGCGCCGGGTAACGGCGGCACCGCACTGGACGATCGGTTGCGCGATGTTGACATTCCCGAACTCGCCAACGGCTATACGCCCGAAGCGCTCAATGCCCTGGCCGACTTCGCCGAACGCGAGAAAGTCGGCTTTACCGTTGTCGGTCCGGAAGCGCCGCTTGCAGCCGGCATCGTCAATCTGTTTCGCTCGCGTGGTCTCAAAATCTTCGGACCGACGAAAGAAGCAGCGCAACTGGAAAGCTCGAAGGACTTCGCCAAGGACTTCATGAAGCGCCATGGCATTCCGACCGCGGAATACCAGACGTTCACCGACCCCGCATCGGCCCATGCGTATATCGACAGCAAAGGCGCCCCGATCGTCGTGAAAGCCGATGGTCTGGCGAGCGGCAAGGGTGTGGTCGTCGCACAGACGCTCGAGGAAGCGCATGTGGCCGTCGATATGATGCTGGGCGACAACAAGTTCGGCGACGCGGGCGCGCGCGTGGTGATCGAAGAATTTTTGACCGGCGAAGAAGCCAGTTTTATCGTGATGGTCGACGGTAAACATGTGCTGGCGCTGGCATCGAGTCAGGACCACAAGCGTCTGCTCGATGGCGACGCCGGCCCGAACACCGGCGGCATGGGCGCCTACTCGCCCGCGCCGGTCGTGACACCGCAACTGCATGCACGCGTGATCCGCGAGATCATTCAGCCGACGGTGCGCGGGATGGAAGCCGATGGCATCCGTTTTACCGGTTTTCTGTACGCCGGTCTGATGATCGATGCGCAAGGCAATCCGAAAACGCTCGAGTTCAATTGCCGTATGGGCGACCCGGAAACGCAGCCGATCATGGCGCGCCTGAAGGGCGACTTTTCGAAAGTGATCGAACAAGCGATTGCCGGTCAATTGAGCGATGTCGAGCTGACCTGGGATCGTCGCACCGCATTGGGCGTCGTACTGGCCGCAAAGAACTATCCGGACGCACCGCGTAAGGGCGACCTGATCAGCGGTATTCCGCCGGAAACCGAGGAAGCGGTCACGTTTCATAGCGGCACCGAACTGGTCGACGGTAAATTGCTGTCGTCTGGCGGACGGGTGCTGTGCGTGGTTGGCCTGTCGGACTCGGTACGCGGCGCGCAGTCGATCGTCTATGACACGATCAACCAAATCGCATTCGACGGCATGCAGTACCGCCGCGATATCGGTTATCGCGCGTTGAACCGCAAGCACTAAGACGACGGACCGGTTGATGACGTATCCTGCTCACGACGAATATGGCGACGCAAACGGCAGCGCCAGCGTGAATGCTGGCACGAAGGCTGGCGTGCCGGCCGGCGCCCACGTGTATGCTGATGTCCGTACCGGCGCCGGGCCGGCAGATCGGAAGAGCACACGT
>CAWUJR010000651.1:0-2341 GCA_963922375.1 uncultured Robbsia sp. | reverse complement strand
CGAAAGGCCAGCCCCAGGGACTTCAGCGCCTTTGGCGGCAATTCCTCGGTCAGCAGTTCAACAAGAAGCGTGGCAGTTTTGCTCATGGTATTCAGTGATCAGGCAGCCAGCGAGGGCAGGGTCGCGGCAGTCGCCAGCGATGCGAGGGTCTCGGCGGTCGCCATCGGGAAGCCCAGTTTTTCGCGCGAGTCGTAGTATGCCTGCGCGACCAAGCGCGCGAGCGTACGGATACGGCCGATATACGCGGCGCGTTCGGTTACCGAAATCGCGCCGCGCGCGTCCAGCAGATTGAATGTGTGTGCGGCCTTCAGCACCATTTCGTACGCAGGCAACGCCAGCGGGACCTCGATCAGACGCTTGGCTTCCGATTCATACTGCGAGAAAAAGCCGAACAGCATTTCCGCATTCGCATGCTCGAAGTTGTAGGTCGATTGTTCGACTTCGTTCTGGTGATACACGTCGCGGTAGGTCAACACGCGGCGCTCGCCGTTTTCCTCCCATTCGGTCCAGATCAGGTCGTACACGTTCTCGACCTTTTGCAGGTACATCGCCAGACGCTCGATGCCGTACGTGATTTCGCCGAGCACCGGCTTGCAGTCGATACCGCCGACTTGCTGGAAATAGGTGAACTGGGTGACTTCCATCCCGTTCAACCAGACTTCCCAACCCAGGCCCCACGCGCCGAGCGTCGGGTTCTCCCAATCGTCTTCGACCAGACGCACGTCGTTTTGCTGCAGATCGAGGCCGAGCGCGGCCAGCGAGCCGAAGTACAGATCGATGATGTTGTCCGGTGCCGGCTTCATGACCGCCTGGAACTGGTAGTAATGCTGCAGCCGGTTCGGATTGTCGCCGTAACGACCGTCTTTTGGCCGGCGCGACGGTTGTACATAGGCGGCGCGCCAGTGTTCTGGCCCGATCGCCCGCAGGAACGTGGCGGTATGCGAGGTGCCGGCCCCCACTTCCATATCGTAGGGTTGGAGGATGGCGCATCCCTGCTTGTCCCAATACGACTGCAAGGTCAGGATGATTTGCTGGAAAGTAAGCATGGCGTGGCGTCCAGATTCCGGATAGTCGTGCGGCCCGGGCAGGCACGCGATCGAGCTTGTCTATGCCCTACGCGACGCGGCGTGGGGCGCCGGGCGTAGACAAGTTCTTAAATAGGCATGAAGCGAAGCGTCATGTGACACATGGGGCGAAGCATAAACGGAAACCCGCGGCCTGGCCGCGGCGAACCGAAAGGCAGCGCCTGAAGCGCGCAATTTTAGCCGTTACCGAGCGGCTTGGCGATCCATGCGTGCAAATCCGCCCCACAGCGCGAATCCGAGCAGCAGCAACGAGACGAGCAGCACCGGCACATTGCCGAAGCGGATATAGGGCGTTTGTCCGCGCATGCCCTGCACGCGTACGTCCAGCGATCCGACGGTGAACGTCGGCAGTCGGGCCTGCACACGGCCGTGCGCATCGATGGCTGCCGTCATACCGGTGTTCGTCGCGCGCAGCACCGGGCGCTGCATCTCCAGCGCGCGCATCCGCGAGATCTGCAAATGCTGATCGAGCGCGATCGTGTCGCCGAACCATGCGAGATTGGTCGAATTGACCAGTACGCTGGCAGGATGGGCTTGCGCGTGCAGGCCGCGCGCGATTTCCTCGCCGAACAGATCCTCATAGCAAATATTGATCGCGAAACGTTCGCCCTTCACCTCGAACGGCGTCTGCACGACCGGTCCTCGCGCGAAATCGCCGAGCGGGATATGCATCAGATCGACGAACCAGCGAAAACCCCATGGAACGAATTCGCCAAACGGCACCAGATGGTGCTTGTCGTAGCGATACAGGTCGCGCTGTCCGGGCGTTAGCCCAAATGTCGAATTCGTATAGCCGATGCGGCCGTCGCGTTCGACCATGCCGGCGGCGCCGAGCAGGATCGCGGTGCCGGTGTCGTTCGCGAAAGCGCGAGTCGCGTGGGCGAACGCTTCCGGGGTGTCGTTGATCAGGATCGGCAGCGCGGTTTCAGGCGTGACGATCAGGTCCGCCGCTTTCTCGGTGATCAACTGCTGATACAGCGCCATCGAATGGTCGAGTCCGGCCTGTTCGAATTTGATGTCTTGCGGCACATTGCCTTGCAGCAGGCGCACCGACAGCGGGGCTTGTGTCGCTTGCGTGAATCGCCACGCCCCGGCCGTCATGCCGGCACCGATCAGGAGTACCAGTGCGACGCCGGTCAATACTGCTTGCCGCCACTGATGTCGGCGCTGCCCGTGCTGCCCGCGATCGATGTTTGCCGCGCTTCGACGCGAGAAGGGCGACGGCGGTTCGTCCGTCAGCAACGCGCGAACGCACT
>CAWUJR010000650.1:0-2351 GCA_963922375.1 uncultured Robbsia sp. | reverse complement strand
CCACGACCGCGAAGCCTCGGCCTTCCTCGCCGGCGCGCGCCGCTTCTACCGCCGCATTCAGCGCCAGGATATTGGTCTGGAACGCAATGCCTTCGATGACGCTGATGATTTGCCCGATCTTGCGGGATTCGTCCGCAATGCTCTGCATCGTGCCGATCACCTGATTGACCGCCTGTCCCCCACGCTCCGTCGCGTCCGAAGCATGCGCAGCCAGTTTGCTGGCTTGCTGCGCATTCTCGGCATTCATCTTGACCGTCGCGGTCAGTTGCTCCATGCTGGCGGCCGTTTCCTGCAGCGATGCGGCCTGCTCTTCCGTGCGCTGCGACAAGTCCGTATTGCCTTGCGCGATCTCGTTCGAGCCGGTCGCGATCGATTCGCTCGACATCTTGATGTCGGCTACCAGGCTGCGCAGCCGGGCGGTCATCTCACCCAGGGCGAACATCAGGCTGGAACGATCGGATGCGGCCACATTCACGTCAATCGCGAGATTGCCGCCGGCGATCTGCGCGGCCAATGCGGCAGCGGCATCGGGCTCACCACCCAGTGCACGGTGTACGCTACGGGCAATCACTGCCGCAATCACGCCGACGACGACGAAAATCAGCAGGGAAATACCGATCAACACCCGCGCCAGCTTCCAGAAGCTCGCATTGATATCGTCGTAAAAGAATCCTGTACCAATCTGCCACTTCCACTCGGGAATCGCGACCACCCCCTGCAGCTTCGGCACCAGCGTCGTATCGTTGCCGCGCTTGACCAGCACGTCCACCAGCGCGAAGTGACTCGCTGCGACGCCTTGATCGTATGCTTCGATGTCGGTCAGGCCCGACGTCGTGTGATTGCCGCCGGAACGGTGGCCGATATTGTTCGGGTCCGGGTGGACGATGCTGCGATGGTCCGCATCGTTTGCCCAGTAATAGCTCTTACCGTCGGTATTAAGCTGTGACAACGCTTGCTTGGCGGCAGTCTGCGCGTCATCCACGCTCATCTTCCCTGCCGTCGCTTGATCCACATAAAAGCGCGTCAGGTGTTCGGCTTTGCCGAGCAGATTGACGATCTCGGCTCGACGGCTTTGATTCAGTGACGCGTTCAACGAATACAGCGCGACGCTGACGACCAACGCGACGCCGAGCAATGAGGTCGAGACGAGAAGCAGGAGCTTGGAAGAAGTTTTCATCGGCGAGTCCGTGGGCAGGTTACTTTCATTCTGCTAACGGACATATGGAGGAAAACTTTAGCCAAAACACGGATTTATCCATCGGCGCGCCGCGCTCGCAACCAATGTTCAGGCAGTAACCACAGGTACAAGGAATGGGCACATACCGTGGATACATGCAGTGAGTCCATGCAGTGAGTCAATGCGGCTTGCACAGGCGGTCGTGCATGGCGTCTCGTGCATGCGGCTGCCTCATGCCGGCGATGCAAGCCGGCCCTGTCTTCCTCCCATCAATTCACGGTCGGGGCGGTCACATTCTGAGCGACTTTCCCGGTGTTCAGGCAGTCCTGGCGATATTCGGCCTGCAATCTCCGCTCGCCGGCAATCACATCGCTTGGATAGCTATGGTTGTTGGCTTCCGGCTCATAGCCGACCGCTTCCAACTCTCCCAGCTCATTCATCAACTGCCGATGCGTGGCCGGGTGCGCGGTCTTTACAAACGGATAGCCGTGACATTGCTGTTGTGTGAGATGCGGTGCGGCGAACGCGGAGCCAGCGACCAAGCTCATACAGGTCAGCATCAGTGTTTTGCGAATAACGTTCATTGCTCTCTCCGATAAAATGCGAATCGACCGATTTTTTAAGTCAGTAAAACTGACGGATTCGAGTGAGCGAATCTTATCAAGCGTGATCGGGCAAATCGTCATCGTTATCCTGAAGAAAAATTTAGGTTGGTGTCCGGCAACGGCGAGCGTTCGCCAGCGCGAAAATTGCGCGCGATAGACTGTATTTTTGGGGGAGTAAAACCGGACGTTAGCGGCGTTCGGAAAGCAGCGACTCGATGCTCCCAGGCACGACGTTTGCGACATGACCCACCACGTACAGCCTAAAGGAGAGAAAAAATGGCAATTGATTTCACCGGTCGCCGTGAAGTTATCGCCGCCGCACGCGTCGCTTTCGAAGCCCAGGTCAACGGAGCCGACGTATGGTGCAGCGTCTCGCTTGATGCGCTGTCAGATAAGTTCGGCAACACGGGGCCGTCGTCTCACGATCTCGTGTCCACCTTCGAAGCGAATCGGGTTGAGATCGAGAACGCTGCTCGCCATGTACTCGAAAAGAATGGCGGAAAATCAGTGGAATTGGAGCCCAGCGACTTCCGCTAGCGCGTCACGCGCCGCCACAACTCCGCTGACCC
>CAWUJR010000649.1:0-2352 GCA_963922375.1 uncultured Robbsia sp. | reverse complement strand
CGCTTGGCATCGCGTTGAACGTCTTACCCGTCTCGGCCGCCCACGCTGCTGGCGCGAACGCCAACCCGGTTGTGCTGTTGAAGACCAGCGATGGCCCGATCACGGTCGAATTGGACGCCGCCAAGGCACCGAAGACCGTTGCCAACTTTGTCGCCTACGTCAAACGCGGGCAATACAGCGGCACGATCTTCCATCGCGTGATCCCGGGCTTCATGATTCAGGGCGGCGGCTTCGATCAGGCGCTGAACCAGAAACCGACGCAGGCCCCCATTGCGCTGGAGTCGCAAAACGGGCTGCATAACGTCGAAGGCACCATTGCAATGGCACGCACTTCGGACCCGGATTCGGCCACCGCACAGTTCTTCATCAATACCGCGGACAATACCCGCAGCCTCGATTTTCCGGGCGCCGACGGACATGGCTATGCGGTGTTCGGGCATGTGACGGCCGGCATGGATGTCGTGAAAAAGATCGAAGGCACCCCCACCGGACAAAGCAATGGGATGTCCGACGTGCCGCAAACGCCGATCGTGATCCAGTCGGCAACGCTCATCACGCGGTAAACTGTAGAACACCGAGCCACACGCGCCGCCATTACGGCGCATCAACGACGAATCGAACAAGGAGTCATCATGATTGAACTGCACACGAACCACGGCGTGATCAAGATCGAGCTAAATGCGGAAAAAGCACCGAAGTCAGCAGCGAACTTCATCGCCTATGTGGAAAAGGGTCACTATGACAACACCGTCTTCCATCGCGTGATCGACGGTTTCATGATCCAGGGCGGCGGTTTCGAGCCGGGCATGACGCAAAAGCCGACCGATGCGCCGGTCGACAACGAAGCGAACAACGGCCTGAAGAACGTCAAGGGCTCGGTCGCGATGGCACGCACGAACGATCCGCACTCGGCCACCGCTCAGTTCTTCATCAACGTCGCGGACAACGACTTCCTGAATTTCTCGTCGCCGACGCCGCAAGGCTGGGGTTACACGGTATTCGGTCAAGTGGTCGAAGGCCTGGACGTGGTCGAGAAAATCCGTAAAGTCAAAACCGGCTCGAAGGGCTTCCACCAAGACGTGCCGGTGGATGACGTCGTGATCGAAAAAGCGGTCGTCGTCGCGTAAATCAGCACCTGTGAAGCGTTGCACGCCGTGATGACGCGTCCCCGCGAGCGGGCAACGCTTTTCTTGTCGGACCTGCATCTGAGTCCGTCGATTCCCTTGACGGTGGCGGCGTTCGAGCGCTTTGTCGACAGCATCGATGCGACCGATGTCGGCGAAGTCTATATCCTCGGCGATCTGTTCGAATTCTGGATCGGCGACGACATGATGCGCACGCCGTTCGCGGCGGAGGTTGTCGCACGATTGGCGACGTTGCGTGCGCGCGGCATTCGCCTGTTCGTGATGCACGGCAACCGCGACTTCCTGCTCGGCAAGCGTTTCGCCCGCGCAGCAGGCGCGGTGTTGATCCCGGATCCGTTCCCGATTGCCATCGGCAATGAGCGCTGGCTGCTCACGCACGGCGATGCGCTGTGCACCGATGACCTGCAGTACCAGCGTTTTCGGCGTATCGTGCGCCGGCGCTGGGTGCAATGGTTCTTTCTGCGCTGGCCGTTTCGATGGCGCATGAAATTGGCCGCCAACATGCGTGCGAACAGCGAGCGCAGCGGCGCTTCGCGCATGCATATTACCGATGTGAACGCGCGGGCCGTGCAGGCGCTATTCGAACGATACGATGCCCACGGTATGATTCAGGGGCATACCCACCGACCGTGCCGCCACGACGAACGCTATGGCGCAAGCGGCGCCGCGGGCTCCCCGGACAGCGCTACCGCAACGGCGCGGATACGCTGGGTGTTAGCCGACTGGGAACTCGACGAGACACCGCCCCGCGGCGGCTACCTGCGCCTGGATGCGAATGGCCTTCAGGCGATATTGCTTGTGGGCGCGGGTTGATGAAGGACGCGGGCTAAGCGTCGTCAGAGACGACGCGCGGGGCTTGCTGCACGTCTCTTTGCGATCTTGCTACGCTATTTTTGCACGCGTGGTTGCGTTTCCGGCTGTTCGTTGTCGGCCAGTGGGCGTGCGCGTCGTGCCAGAATGTGTTTGGCAATGCCGCGAAACACATTGACCTCTTCCCGCTCCAATCCACTTCGGGCAAACAGACGCCGCAAGCGGGACATCAACTTCTTCGGGTTATTGGGATCGAGAAAATCGATCGCGATCAGCGCCTGTTGCAAATGGCCGAACATGCCTTCGATCTCTTCCGCGCTCGCGCTGGCTTGCGTCGTATCGGGTGCGTCGACACGCCCGCCGCCGTCCCCCGTCGCGATTCGGCCAGGTGCCGGCC
>CAWUJR010000648.1:0-2353 GCA_963922375.1 uncultured Robbsia sp. | reverse complement strand
CGCCCCTTCTTCGAATGCTCGCGGACATGCCCAGACGTTTTCGCGTGTTTCCGGACGTTCCCGGCCGCCTCCTGCTGCGTTGCCGGGCAACGCGCGCGCGCACGATCGGCGCTGGGCCGGCGTTATAATCGATGCGTAGTCGTAGTGGCACGCGCACTGTCGGTGCGGGATAGGGCGGCGGTCCGTGTCGCATTTTTTGATGGCTCGCACCGGTGCGAGCGCTTTACAAAGGTTCCAATGAAATCGATTGTTGCTGTCTTCGCTTCGACCCTGCTTTTGACCTCGCTGTCGCTCCCGTTCGCCACGTCGGCCATGGCGGCGACCGCTAATACGGATGCGGCAGGCCCGACCGTGACGCTGCCATCCGGCGTGAAGGTACAGCAGCTACGTGCTGGCAATGGCGCGAGCCCGAGCGCATCGGACACGGTGACGGTCAACTACCAAGGCACGCTGGCCAATGGAACGGTTTTCGACAGTTCGTACAAGCGCGGTCAGCCGACGTCGTTCCCGCTGGGCCAGGTCGTGCCGTGCTGGACGGAAGGTATTCAGAAAATGAAAGTGGGCGGCAAGGCGCGTCTGACCTGCCCGCCCGCGACGGCTTATGGCGATCGCGGTGTACCGGGTGTGATTCCCGGCGGCAGTACGCTGACCTTCGACGTCGAGTTGCTGAGCATTCAACACTGACGTCACATCACGCATCGCGCATCACGATTCATTCATCGCACTCCACCCGCCCGCCGATGCTGATTCCTCGCCGCTTCCTGCCCCCTACCGCGATGTTGCTGGCGTTCGAGGCGGCGGCCCGGACCGGCAGCTTCACGCGGGCCGGCGATGAGTTGGGCCTGACGCAAAGCGCGATCAGCCGTCAGATTCGTGTACTCGAAGACTTGCTCGGGACGCCGCTTTTCGTACGCGAACGGCAAAGCGTCGTATTGACCGAGGCCGGCCGCAGCTATGCGCGGCAGATCCGGCAGTCATTGATGCATATCGGCGCGGCGACGATGTCGATCCGCGCCAGTCCGAGCCGGGCCACCTTTCATCTGGCGTTGTTGCCCAGCTTCAGCCACCGCTGGCTGATGCCCCGGGTCGCGCGTTTCATCGATGTCCATCCGGATATCGCGCTGCATTTTTCCACGCGCACCACGCCGTTCGAATTCGAGAGCGAACCGTTCGATGGCGCGATCCATTTCGGGCATCCGGAGTGGATCGGGGCCGAATCCGTTCCACTGATGGGCGAGACGCTGTTGCCGCTGGCGAGTCCGGCGTTCGTCGCCGCCAATCCGTGCAGCCGCCCGGAAGATCTGCTGTCGGTATCGCTGTTGAATCTGACCACGCGGCCCGACGCATGGGAGCGCTGGTTTCTCGCGCAGGGCGTCGTGTTCGAATCGATACACGGCCTGCTGTTCGACCAGATGGATATGGTCGCCAGCGCGGCGCAGGCGGGCTTGGGCGTCGGCCTGCTGCCACAATTCCTATTCGAAGCGGAGATCGCGCGCGGGGAACTGGTGCCGATGCTGGACTGCCCGATGCGCGGGGAGCAGCATTACCATTTCGTCTGGCCGACACATGCCCGCGACAGCCCCGTGCTGCATCGTTTTCGTGACTGGATTGCCGGCGAGGCCGCCGAGCATTCCGCGCTGGAATGAGTTCATCAACATTACGCGCTTTCCAACGCCTTTTTGCCCGCTTAAGCTCCGTCCCATTCATCACCCCGCCACCGCTCAGTCGCGCGTTGTCGGGCACGCGGATCGGGCATCTTGACGGTGTTGGACATGTTAGACGACTTGAAGTCACACGGATTGTGGGAACGCACGGCACCGCCGTCCCCCGCGACGCAGCCGTTGCAACGCGCGCTTCGCGCCGACGTTGCCGTTATCGGTGCCGGCTTCACCGGACTATCGACCGCGCTGCATCTGGCTGAAGCCGGGGCGAACGTCGTCGTGTTGGAGAGCGTCGCACCCGGTTTCGGTGGTTCCGGGCGGAATGTCGGCTTGGTCAATGCCGGCATGTGGCTGCCGCCTGACGACGTCTGCAAGGCGATCGGCGAAGACTATGGCGAGCAGTTGCTACAGGTCTTGGGCGGTGCGCCGTCGCTCGTTTTCGAGTTGATCGAAAAACATCAGATCGCCTGCGAGGCGGTTCGCAACGGCACGCTGCACTGTGCGACCGACGGCGTTGGCATGCAGGATCTGGCTCGTCGGGCGACACAATGGCGTCGTCGCGGCGCGCCCGTGATGGTGCTGGGTGCCGAGGAAACGCATCGCCGCCTTGGCACTGACGCGTACCAAGCCTGCTTACTCGATGAACGCGCCGGGACCGTGCAGCCGCTGGCTTATGCGCGCGGCCTCGCGCA
>CAWUJR010000647.1:0-2363 GCA_963922375.1 uncultured Robbsia sp. | reverse complement strand
GACGCTGGCATGCACTGATCGTCGCCCACCAATCGGCACTCGGCGCGCTGATATCGCTCGAACAAGGCAAGCCGCTTGCCGAAGGCTGCGGTGAAGTCGCATACGGCGCGTCGTACGTGTCCTGGTTCGCCGAAGAAGCGACGCGCATCTATGGCGATATCATTCCGCAGCAGCAACGCGGCAAGCGCCTGAGCGCAGTAAAAGAAGCGATCGGCGTGGTCGCCGCCATCACCCCGTGGAATTTTCCATTGGCGATGATTGCGCGAAAGATCGCGCCCGCACTCGCTGCCGGCTGTACCGTCGTCGCCAAACCGGCTGAAGATACGCCCCTCACCGCGCTTGCACTGGCGCTGCTCGCCGACGAAGCCGGTCTGCCGCCGGGGGTGCTGAACCTGGTCAGCACCTCTCGCGAGAACGCGGTCGCCACCGTCGCCGATTGGCTGCAAGACGATCGCGTGCGCAAGATCACGTTCACCGGCTCAACACCGGTCGGCAAGTATCTCGCGCGCGAATCGGCGGCAACGCTGAAGAAGCTGTCGCTGGAACTGGGCGGCAATGCCCCCTTTATCGTGTTCGACGACGCGGATCTGGACGCCGCGGTGACCGGCCTGTTGGCAGCCAAGTTTCGTAACGGCGGCCAGACCTGCGTGTCGCCGAACCGCGTCTACGTACAGGATGGCATCTATGATCGTTTTGCGGCCCTGCTCACCGCGCGGGTCGCCGCCTTGAAGGTAGGCCCGGCATCCGATCCGACAGCGCAAATCGGTCCGATGATCAATGTTCGTGCGATCGAGAAAATCGAACGTCATGTCGCCGATGCGATCTCCCGCGGTGCAAAGATACGCACAGGCGGCCAACGGATCGACGCATTGGGACCGCACTATTTTGCGCCCACCGTGTTGACGCATGCCAACGCCGACATGGCGCTTTGCCACGAGGAAACGTTCGGACCGGTCGTCCCGCTGTTTCGCTTCGCCGACGAAGCCGAGGCGATTTCACGCGCGAATGACACACCGTTCGGCCTCGCCGCCTACTTCTATAGTCAAGACGTGCGCCGCATCCATCGCGTCGCGTCGCAACTGGAGGCGGGCATCGTCGGAATCAACGAGGGCGCGGTCGCCAGCGAAGCTGCGCCGTTTGGCGGCGTCAAGGAATCGGGTTATGGGCGCGAAGGATCGAAGTACGGATTGGACGACTATTTATCGATCAAATATCTGTGCCAAGGCAGCCTCGAATGACCGCGTATGTGGCGCTGATCGACACCCGGTCCCTCGGCTTCGAATGCACTTCCGTCACCGCATTTCCCCTCACCCCGCCGCTCCTAAGTGCACCCAAGGAAAGCTAAGCCGATGAAAGTTCAGCAAATCAAAAATGCCCTGACCAAACAGGGACTCGAGGACTGGGGTACGGCGGCACTGCCCGGTACGCCACCCGCCATCGTATCGGGGTTGCAGTATGTGATCCCCGGCAGCGAAGGTGTCGATACCGGCTTGTTCGAATGCTCAGCGGGAACCTATCGTCGCTCGGTCAAGCAGGCCGAGGTCATGCATTTCATCGCAGGCGAAGGCAGCTTTACGCCAGACGGCCAAGAAACCGTGCACTTCACAGCCGGCGACACGTTGTTCTTCGAAGCCAACACGGAAGGCTTGTGGGATGTAAAGCAAACGTTGCGCAAGATTTATGTGATCTTTTGAGGGGATGCCAGAGGCGTAGAGAAGTCTCCTCAGCAATCCTACCTTATCATCAGTCGCACCTGGTCCACCGTACGAATCTGATCCAATCGTACCAGCCCTTACTTTCGCTTGAATGTCACCGGCACGCGTACCGGCTTAGCCGCGCATCAGTTTCGTGAATCGCGTGACAAGGCGTTGCTGTTTCAAGCGAGACAGCTTTTCCAGCCAGAACACGCCGTTGAGCTGGTCGATTTCATGCTGATGGCAGACGGCGCGGAAGTCTTCCGCCTCCTCCACCCGTTCTTCGCCGTCCAACGTCTGATAACGCACGTTGACCTTCGCCGCTCGAACGATGCGTTCCGTCACGCCGCTCATCGAGATGCTGCCCTCCTCGTGCTGGACCGTCTCGGACGATGTCCAGACGATGTCGGGATTCACATAGGTGATCGGCTCGCTCATATCGGGCAGTTGCAACACGACGATGCGCTGCATCGCGCCGATGTGAGGACCGGTGATGCCGACGCCGTCTGCCGAGCGCATCGTGTCGAGCAGGTCCGTCGCTAGCGCACGAAGCGCATCGTCGAATGCCGTTACATGCGCGGCAGCCGTGCGGAGGCGAGGATCGGGATAGATGACAATGTCGCGTACGGTCAAAATGGTATTCCTTAAAGTGCAGCACAACGCGACGCC
>CAWUJR010000646.1:0-2364 GCA_963922375.1 uncultured Robbsia sp. | reverse complement strand
CGGTCACGGCTTTCGAGACGCCCCGCGCGTTGGAGACCGGCGAAATCGCCGGTATCGTCGAGTCGTATCGTCAGGGGGCCGAAAATGCGAAGCGGGCAGGCTTCGACGGCGTCGAAATCCATGGCGCGAATGGCTATCTGCTCGATCAATTCCTGCAGGACAGCACCAACAAACGCGACGATCAATACGGTGGCGCGATCGAGAACCGGGCCCGGCTGCTGTTGGAAGCGACCGATGCGGCCATCTCGGTCTGGGGCGCCTCGCGCGTCGGCGTGCATTTGTCGCCGCGCGGCGATCTTCACACGATGGGCGATTCCGATCCACTCGCGACCTTTAGCTACGTGGCGCGAGAGCTGGGCAAGCGCAAGATTGCGTTCATCGCTGCGCGCGAAGGCCTGGGTGAAGGGCGGATCGGACCGAAGCTGAAAGCGGCGTTCGGCGGAGTCTATGTCGCGAACGAGCGTTTTACGAAGGACAGCGCGCAAGCGATATTGGATGCGGGCGAGGCGGACGCGGTCGCGTTTGGCGTGCCCTTCATCGCCAATCCCGATCTGCCGGCGCGCTTCAAGGTCGACGCGCCGCTGAACGAACCGCACCCGGAGACGTTCTATTCTCAGGGCGAAAAAGGCTATACCGACTACCCGGCTTTGGAGGCGTAATCCTCATGGAACGCGGCGCTTTTACCGAGATGCTGGCCCGGCAAGGCTTTTCCGAGGTGGTTACCGTTACGCGCGATGCGGGCATGCTGAAAGAACATGCGCATCCGTTCGAAGCGAAGGCGCTGATTCTTCACGGAGAGATCCGTATCGAGACCGGCGAGGACGAGCAATGGTATCGGGTGGGCGACGTGTTCCACTTGGCCGCCAACGAAGCGCATACCGAGCACTACGGGCCGGATGGCGTGCAATACCTCGTCGGACGGAAATGACTTATCGGGCCGTGGCGACCCCGTCGTCAGGTCATGGCACACGCCGGCTGCCGTCAGCCGATTTTTTGCGCCGCGGGGCACCCTCCGATCGCGCCATCGTACGGCACGCTTTCAGAGCGGCCACGCACGGCTTTAGATGCCGTAGCGCTGTACGGTGCTGGTGGCGGCCAACACATGCCCGTTGATCGCCTGGAACAGCGCATCGCGCGTCAGTCCTGCCGGTAACGCATCGGGGGCGAGATCCAGCGCGAAGATCTGGATCACGTAATGATGGGCGACTTCGCCCGCCGGCGGACAGGGACCATGGTAGACCTGCTTGCCTGGCGAGTTCGTCCCGCCGACGCCCGGTGTCGACCCCGCAGTGCCCGCCCCCTCCGCCAGCGCATCCAGTGTGGGTGGCAGACCATAGTGAATCCAATGCACGACGCCTAGGCCATTGCGGCCGTCCGGATCCGTCATCATCACCGCAAAGCTCCGCGTGCCGGCAGGCGCCCCCTGCCAGGAAAGCGGCGGCGATACATCTTGACCGCCACCGCACTGCAGGCCCGGTGCCGCCCGTTTCAGCGGGAACGTATTGCCATCGGGGCTATCCGGAATGCGCAGCACGAATGTTTGTCCACTGGTCGCGGCCATCGCGTTAATCGGCAAGATAGCGGCTATTCCGACGGCAAGCACGGCGATCGCGGCCGCTTTTTGCATTAAATGCATCCTGAGTTCCTTAGGTCGAACCGAGTTATTCACAGAGTTATGCACAAAAAAAGCCACTCCGCGGAAAACGGCCAACAGCCATTGAATATGCATCGATTTTTTCAAACGATGGCCGAGTTATTCGTCACTTATTCACCAGTTACCCACCCCCAATTCGCGATGTTACCCACCGTGGCTATCCACAGCTTATCCCGAAGTTGCCCACTGAAACGAGGGTGTTGCCCCCAGCTTATCACCAGGAAATCATGCGTTAAATCGCTGTTATCCACCGCTTTTTCACAGCGTTGCCCACACGCCGACGCACGCTTGGATCGCTGACCCTCAAACCCACGGGTTCCCCTGCGCACCGTTCCACACGATGCCGTCCATCAACACACTCGTGCGCCAGTCCGTCGCGGGCAGCGCGATATGCAACTGACTGGCCGCATCCCGAAAAAGGGACGTTTGGCAGATCTGTGCGGCCACTGCCTGATAATCAGGCGCCTCGGCGAGCATGCCCCAGCGACGGTACTGGGTCATGAACCAGATGGCATCCGACAGGTACGGCAGATTCACCTCGCCGTCTCCAAAAAAGCGCAGCGCTCGCGCGCCAGAGAGGGTCGGGCATGCCACAGATCGATCATCCGGTGACGGCACGCGATAGTCGCCACCGAGACGCGCGGCGATCAATGCCTGCGGCGCGTCGATTCTGTCCGGTCGTGCCAGCCACCCGGCAGCACGTGCGCGGA
>CAWUJR010000645.1:0-2388 GCA_963922375.1 uncultured Robbsia sp. | reverse complement strand
CGCCGAGTGCGGTCATCAGGTTTGCATAGGCGCTGAAGCGCGCTGCCTGTACATGCGCGACGCTTTGCTGCTCCTGCAATAAACGATCTTCAGCGGTCAACACATTCAGATAGCCGGTCAAGCCGCGCTTGAAACCCGTCATCGCGATGTCGAAGCTGCGCTGCGCGGTAGCCTGCGACTGGAGCGCCTCTTGTTGCTGTCGCTGTAACGAACGGAAGGTGACCACCTGGTCGGCAATCTCGCGCAGCGCACGCAACACCGTATCGTTATATTGCCCGACGGCGATATCGTAGTTGGCGGTGGCAACACCCAGGCCCGCGCGCAGGCGGCCGCCTTCGAAGATCGGCAACGAGATGGCGGGGCCGGCGGTAAAGCCCATGCTCGATAAGCGCGTGAACGTGGAGAAGATGGCGCCCACCGCCGAGCCGCCGCCGCTGGCCGCCAGATCGATATTCGGATAAAACGCCGCTTTGGCGACATCGATCGAACGCGCCTGGGCCTCTACACGCCAGCGCAGCGCGACGACATCCGGGCGATGTCCAATCAATTCGGCCGGCAACGCGGACGGTAACGCGACATCGGTGTCGAATTGCAACGACGGCCGGGTGAGGGCGTCACCTGCCCCGGGGCCCTGTCCAATCAGCGCGGCCAGTTGGTCGCGCGACAGCGCAATCGCATTCGATGTTTGTTCCAGCAGCAGACGACTCTGCGGAAGCGGCGCCTCGGCTTCGCTGATTTCGAGTTGCGTCGCAATGCCCGCCTTGAATCGACGTTGCGCAAAGTCGAGCACGCGCTGTTCGTCGGCGAGGGTGCGTTGCTGTACATCCTGTACGCGATATTGCAACGACATCTGTACATAGGTACCGACGATATTCGATTCGAGACTGAGTTGGGCGGCGCGCGATTCGGCTGCCGCAGCATGCGCGCCATCGACGGCCTGTTCGGCGGCATTCTTTTTTGCACCGAACAGATCCAGCGAATAGCTGAAATTCAACATGCCGACGTTGTCGAATGTATTTTCACCGCCGAATCCGCCGTTGTAATAGCCGCTTTCGGGCCAGTGTTGGCGTGTCAGGCTGACATTCGCATCCAACGACGGCAGGGTTCCGGCGCGCGCTTCACCGGCCAGCGACATTGCCTGCCGCAGTCGTGCGGCGGCGACGGCCTGCGTCGGGCTGTCATGAATGCCCGCGTCCACCAAACGATTGAGTTGAGGGTCGCCAAACACGGTCCACCACTGCACTTGCGGCCACTGTGCCTGCGCATTTGCCGAAGCCACCGCTGTCGGGCCGGCAGCGCGTATCGCGTCGCCCGGGTTCAGGCCGGGCGCATCAATCTTTGCGACATGCGAGGTGACGCCGCTCCAATCGGCACAGCCGGTCATTGTGATGGAAATGGTAAAAATCGCGAGGCGGTTTAAGCGACGCATTAAGCGCAGGTACACGGTTTTGCGGGACAAGAAGTCCGTTTTTTCGGGAATCGAGAGATTCTAATCGGCACAATTAAAAGGAAATAGTGCGTTTGCTGCGAAGTTTTTTTACAATATTCGTAACAATCCACGCCGGCAGCGGTTTTGCTGACGGAATCTCGTTTCGTTGGCGCAGAAAGGGGTGCATGCGCCAATACGCCGCAGGCGGATGCAACAACTGGAGAGAAAGGATGGATACGCTCGACAATATGCGGGTGTTCGTCCGCGTGGTGGATGCGGGGAGTTTCACTGCTGCGGCCAGGCACTTGAATTCGACGACCGCGCAGGTGTCGCGGGCAATCGCGGATCTGGAGGGGCACCTGCGCACGCGCTTGCTGAACCGCACCACGCGTCGTCTCGCGGTGACGGAGGCGGGGCAGCGATATCTGCAGCGCTGCGAACATATTCTGGCGTATGTCGACGAGGCGGAGGCCGAGGCCGCCGACGCGAATGTGCGTGCATCGGGCACGCTGCGGATTCATGCAATGACGAGTTTCGGCCAGCGCTATCTGATTCCCGCTCTCGCGCGCTATCGCGAAAGTCATCCCGAGGTGTCAGTCGAGTTGACGCTGTCGCAGCGTATCCCCGACTTATTGGATGAGGGCTATGACACTGCCGTGGTATTGACACGAAGCCTGCCCGATTCGGGAATGATTTCGCAGCAACTCGGGGTGATCTACAGCGTCCTTTGCGCGTCGCCTGCGTATTTGGCGGCGCATGGCACACCGCGTACGCCGCAGGAGCTCGCGAATCATCCCTGTGTGCTGTTGCAGAGCCCCTTTTTCCCGGCCGATCATTGGTGGTTCGAAGCACTCGACGACGATGTCGAGATCATCGACGATGCCGAGCACGCGGCAGTCGACGCCATCGATGCGGCGGGGGGGCAGCCCCGCACGATCAGCCGCGGCACGCGCGTCATG
>CAWUJR010000644.1:0-2397 GCA_963922375.1 uncultured Robbsia sp. | reverse complement strand
GGTGACGGTGGTGACGCAGGAGGAAATCGCTGACCAGCATGCGAAGCGGCTCAGCGACGTGCTGCGCAACGACGCGTCGGTTGGCAACGACTATGCGCCGGTGGGATATTACGAAGATTTCACGATCCGTGGTTTTCCGGTCGATCTGGCCAGCGCGATCAAGATCGATGGCATGTCGGTGTCCGGCGAGCAGACTTTCGGTCTCGAAAACAAATCGCGTGTCGAGGTATTGAACGGCTTGGCCGGCATCGAGAGCGGCGTGGTCGCGCCGGGTGGGGTGATCAATTTCGTGACCAAGCGCCCGGAAAACGTGCAGAGTGTGACGACCGAGGTCGATAGTCGAGGGTCGGTGATGGGCGCGGTGGATATCGGGCGTCGCTTCGGTGCGGACCAGCAATTCGGTTTCCGCATCAACGCCGCGAAGGAAAATACCCACTCGTATATCGATGGCGCGAATGGACGACGCACGTTCGGGTCGCTGGCTGCAGACTGGAATATCACGCCGCGTGCCAGTTTGCAGTTCAATGCCGAATTCCAGCAAACCGAACAGAAATCCGCATCGGGCTATCAATTGCTGGGGGGCACCGTCGTGCCGCCGGCTGCGTCGACGTCGAAGTTGCTCGGCACGCAGCCGTGGGCGCGACCGGTAACGACCGACGCGCTGAACTTGAACGCCCGCTTCGATTACCAGTTCAACGATGCGTGGCAAGGCTATATTGCCGCGAGCCGCAGCCATACGATGATCGACGACAACGTCGCATTCGCGTATGGTTGCTACTACGCGGCGAGCTGCGCGAGTGGCGCAACGTCACCTTACTTCTTCGGTTCGAACGGCGATTTCGATGTGTACGATTATCGCAGCCCAGGGGAGTATCGTCGCAACGACGAGGTGCGGGCAGTCCTGTCGGGCAAGTTCGCGACCGGATTCATTCGTCACGAATTGACGTTCGGCACCAGTATCCAGCGCCGTATCGTCGACGCGTCGAACGCGGTGAATAATGATGTGGGTAGCGAAAACATTTATGGTCCGGACGAGACCTTCGATCAGTCCGACGAACCGAACCAGCCATCTTTCCGGCAACTGGACGCGTGGCAGTACTCGGTTTTCGCGACGGACCGCCTGATCTTCAACGATCACTGGCAGTTGTTGGCAGGCGCGCGGGAATTATTGCTGCGTCAGAGAAGCTGGACCGAAATGGGCGGCGACGCGGACCATACGGACCGTAATCGCCTGTTGCCGCAAGTCGCGCTGGTGTTCAAGCCGGTGACGCCGCTGTCGCTGTATGCGTCGTATAGCCAGACATTGTCGTTGGGTGCGCAGGCACCGTATCGTGCAACGAATGCCTATGCCTTCCTGCCGCCTTTGCTGTCGAAGCAGGTGGAGGCCGGGGCGAAATACGACTGGAACGATCGGTTGAGCCTTACTGCGTCGGTGTTCTCGATCAGCAAGCCGTTCGAGTTCGCCGCGCCGGATGCGTCGCCCGATGGCTATACCTTTGTGCAGCGCGGCACCGAGCGCCATGACGGCATTGAGCTAAGTGCGTCCGGGCAAGTAAGCAAAACGCTGAATCTCACCGCGAGCGTGGCAGCAATACGGGCCCGCGCGGAGAATACCGGCAGTGCCGATTACGAGGGGCATCAGGTGATCAATGTGCCGCGCTTGCGTGCCAGCCTGTACGCCGATTATGCAGTGCGGGCTTTGACTGGATTCGATGTGCTTGGCGGCGTCAACTATAGCGGCAGCAAGGCGGCGAATGAGGAGGGGACGGCCACCGTGCCCGCCTATTTCGTCTTCAATCTGGGCGCGCGCTATACGACAAAGATCGGCGGTCACAAGACAACGGTGCGGCTCTCGGTCGATAATCTGTTCAATAAGTATTACTGGCAGGACACGGGCGAGCAGGATGGCGATGCGTATCTGTTCCTGGGCGCACCCCGCACCGCCAGATTGTCGCTGACCTACGATTTCTGATGGCCTCAACAAGAGCTTGACGATGTCTTTTATTGAAACCGTGCACACGGTGACCGGCTCACTCGCTGAGCTGATGCAACCCGTCATATCCGGCGTGAGCTGGGTGTTCGGTGCGTTCGGGCTGTCGCCTGTCGAAATCGCAGGGGTGGTTGTCAGCGCGTGGGCGATCTGGCTGACCGCGCGGCGCAAGATGTTGTGCTGGCCGGTCGGACTGGTATCGGTCGCGGTATATGGGTGGATCTTCTACGACGCGAAGCTTTATTCGGACATGCTGTTGCAGGGGGCGTTCGCGATCATGCAGGCGTACGGCTGGTGGCATTGGTTGGCGTCGAGTGAAATCCGAGGACCCCGGGCGTCAAAGCGATCGGCGGCCCATGCTGCGGCGCAAGCAACCAGGCAGGCGACCGATCCGTTGGTACGCGTGC
>CAWUJR010000643.1:0-2399 GCA_963922375.1 uncultured Robbsia sp. | reverse complement strand
ACCATCTCCGTCAACATCGTCGAAATCATCCGTGTAATCGAATGCATCGCGTTCCATAACAAAATCTTGGCGTTTAATGCCGCGGTGGAATCGGCCCGGGCCGGCGAGCAAGGGCGCGGCTTTGCGGTGGTGGCCGGCGAAGTGCGTACCCTCGCACAACGCAGCGCCGCTGCAGCAAAGGAAATCAAGGGTTTGATCGGCGACTCGGCAGACAAGGTCCATAGCGGTACGGCGCTGGTCGCGCGCGCGGGCGACACCATGAGCGAGATCGTGCAGGCGGTCAAGCGCGTCACCGACATCATGGGCGAGATCAGTGCGGCGTCCGAAGAGCAGAAGGGCGGTATCGAGCAGGTCAATCAGGCGGTCAATCAGATGGATCAAGTGACGCAGCAGAATGCGGCATTGGTCGAGGAAGCCGCCGCCGCGGCCGCATCGCTGGAAGAGCAGACACGTCAGCTGACCGATGCGTTGACCGGTTACCGCTTCGATTCGGTGGACGCGGCGATCGTGACCGCGCGTGCGGTGACCGGTGCTGCTGCATCGGCTGCATCGGCTGCCTTGCCACGCGTGCTCGGTAGCAACGTTTCTTCAAAGATCCGTACGCAAGTTGCGAAGAAAGCTAAAGGAAAGCCGATTGGGGCCGTAAAGAGGGATATGGGCAAGGTCAACGCCGGCGGCCACAACGATATCGTGTTGAAGTCCGACACGGCATCGGCAGGTTCGGTGACAAGCTCGGAAGCAGTCGTAGCCGTACCCGCAGCAAAGGCTGCCGCGTCGGCACCGCGCCCGGTGAAAGCCGCCAGCGCACCGACGAGCAGTTTCAAGTCTTCGGCGGCGTCCGAGGGCGAGTGGGAAACGTTTTAGGTTAAAGCCACCGGTAGCGATGCGGTGGTGCTCGTAAGCTGAATGACTGGCTTAATTATTAATCGGTTTTTTCGTGTAGATAACCGTGATGCGTACTTCCGCTCCCGCTATTGGACGTGTCGCCCCACTCGGCAACGAGATCGAGGCGGCCCGTGACTTCCCGTTCACTGCGGAGGATTTCACCCGGATCCGAACCCTGATTTATCGTGAAGCAGGGATCTCGTTGTCCGAGCAAAAACGCGACATGGTGTACAACCGTCTCGCGCGTCGTTTGCGAGCACTGGGCATCAAGACGTTCTCTGCCTATCTCGATGGTCTGGAACGCAGCCGCGATCCGGCCGAGTGGGAAGCGTTCACGAACGCGCTGACGACGAACCTGACGGCATTCTTCCGCGAAAGCCACCATTTTCCGATCCTCGCACAGCACGCGGCCAAGTCGGCGCAACCGCTGTCGGTCTGGTGCTGCGCCAGTTCGACCGGGGAGGAACCGTATTCGATCGCGATGACGTTGGCCGAAGTGGGCGGACGGCAGGCGCAGGCGAAGGTGGTGGCCAGCGACATCGACACGCAAGCGCTGGCGACTGCATCGGATGGCGTATATGCGGCCGACAACGTGAAGGCGATGTCGACAGAACGGTTGCAGCGGTTTTTCCTGAAGGGCACCGGCTCGCGTGCGGGACGTGTGAGGGTGAACGACGCGCTGCGTGCGATGGTGTCGTTCGAGCATGTGAATCTGATTGCGCCGCCTTGGCCGCAAATCCAACGCCATGCGCCGTTCGATGTGATCTTCTGCCGCAATGTGATGATCTATTTCGACAAGCCGACGCAGGCGAAGATTCTTGAAACGTTTGCGCCGCTGTTGAAGACCGGAGGGCTGCTGTTCGCCGGCCATTCGGAAAACTTCTCGTACATGACCAGCGCGTTCCGTTTGCGCGGTCAGACCGTGTATGAACGCGTGGCGGGCGGTGCGATGATGCCGGTGCATGGCGCCGCGGCATCGGCCTCGGCGGCAAGGCATTCGGACCATGACGAAGAGGCAGGTCTGGCGATGGCGGGGAGCCGGCGATGAAAGGCCTGCCGGTCGCGAATCATTTCTATCAGGACAACGACTTCGGCAAGCCCGGCGTCAAGCTCTTGATGAATGAGTTTTTCGTGACGTCCGACGATATGGTGCTCACCACCGTGCTGGGATCCTGCGTGTCGGCCTGCATTCGCGACCCCGGCACCGGCATTGGCGGAATGAACCATTTCATGCTGCCCGATGACGGCGGCGATCCGAATCGCGATTCGTCGGACGCGATGCGCTATGGTTCGTATGCGATGGAAGTGCTGATCAACGAATTGATCAAGAGTGGCGCGCGTCGCTCGGGTCTGGAAGCGAAGGTGTTCGGCGGGGGGGCGGTGTTGAAGCGGATGCACACGCTGAATATCGGTGAAGACAATGCAAAATTCGTGCGTCGCTATCTGGCGCTCGAGAACATTCGGATCGTGGCTGAGGATCTGCTGGGCGAACATCCGCGCAAGGTCTGTTTCAT
>CAWUJR010000642.1:0-2413 GCA_963922375.1 uncultured Robbsia sp. | reverse complement strand
TGCGCGCGGCCTTCACCGCCTGGGCTTGCAGCTTCGTGCCCTGCGGCGTGAGCGAGACGAGCTGATTGCGTTTGTCGTCGGTGCTGCGTTGCCGCACGATCAGTCCGGCGAGCTCCAAACGATCGAGCAGCGTGGCGAGGTTGGGCGGCGCGATCGCGAGCGCCTCGGCGAGCGCTTTCTGATTGATCCCGGGGTTGCCTCGCAGCATAGAGAGCACCGCGAAATCGGTACGGCGCAGCGCGAGCCGTTCCATCTTTGTCTCAAAGTGGGCCTGTATCACCAGATACGCGCGCCGCACGTTGTAACCGATGAGATCCAGCAATTCCGACTGGTCGACTCGACCGATGAGGTCGTCGTTGAGGATTTCGGGGCCGGGCTTAGTCGACATGAGCAGAAATGAGGCGAAATGAACTCGATAGATCATAGCATGCGGCTTCTCCCATTCAGCGTTTTGGCATAATCCTCGATTCTTGCCTGTTCGAGCGAATAAATTACCAGATAATTAAGCGCCCAATAGCGGGAAAGGAGACTTCCTACGCATTCGATTTTCAAACGCTTCATGTACCTTCTACAACCTGGCTATCGCCACGGCAGACGGTGGCTGCCGAGCGCCCGAAAAGGGAATGAGGGTGTGGATGGTATTTTTCGTGGCATCGTTTTGTTGACTTGTAGAATCATCCATATTTTATTGGGGCTGAAGAGCCCGTTATAATAGAGTGGATGAATTGATTTCCTTCCCGGCATCTAACGGTAGCCATCGCCAGCCAGCAAAAAAAGCTGACGATAAAAGTGGCAGCAAGAATCGACGCCGAATCAAGCCATTCTCGTTCACTTGGCTTGGCTTGGCGTAGCTGTGCCGACTTTTTCCGCTTTGGCCGTTTGAGCCCGAGCGATAAGCCTTCTTTCTGATAAAGCCAATATACCCGCTTGCGCGAAGGCTTCAGAGCTTTTTTGCCAGGACGTCCTGTAACATGTCTTGTCCAAGCTCAGGTCGGCCACCAAGCGTTTGAGCTTGGTGTTCTCCTCTTCCAATTGGCGTAGCCGGCGCAATTCCGAGGGTCCCAGGCCGCCGTACTTCATCTTCGAATTGTAAAACGTCGCCTCGCTGACTCCCAGTTTGCGACACACCTCATCCACCTTCGTGCCCAGCTCTGCCTGCTTCAGCGCAAACGCAATTTGCGCCTCCGTGAACTTGCTCGTCTTCATGGCCTCTCTCCCCGGTTCGGACCAGTGAAATAATGCCGGATTCTCTCGTTTTGAACGAGACTGATTTTTTGGGGTACGGTCACCACGTCGCGGGTTCATCCCGTCACGTGGGCAATTTGTTGGCTCGTCCCTAAGCGAAGACACAGGCCGATACCTAGATTAGACTTCACGCCGAAGGCTTTACCGCAACGCACCTCTGGAAGGATATCCTGATATGGATCGCATGGGCGCAATGGAAACGTATGTCAGTGTCGTGGAAGCGGGGTCGTTCTCCGCGGCGGCGAAAAGGCTCAAACTGGGGCAACCGGCTGTGTCGAAGTCGATTGCGCAGTTGGAGGAGCGACTTGGTGTACGTTTGCTGTTGCGCTCAACCCGGGGGCTGACGGCAACCGATGCCGGTCTGAGGTTCTATGAACATGCGAAGCGAGCGATTGAGGAGGTCGAACTTGCGGAACATGTCGTTCGCGATGCCTCGTCGAGTCTGTCAGGGACTTTGCGCGTCAGTGCCGCGGTGACCTTCGCGCGATTGCATATCGTGCCGGGGTTGAAGAAATTCATGAGCCGACATCCAGATTTACAGATCGATATCGTACTGGACGACCGCACCATAGATCTTCTGGAACAAGGCGTGGACGTGGCGCTACGTATGGGGACGCTCAGCGATTCAACCATGATCGCGCGACGCATTGCACGTAGTCGTCGGGTGGTGGTCGGAACGCCGGCCTACTTTGCCGAGTCGGGAACGCCGAATACGCCTGCCGAGCTGAGCCAACACCAGGCAATTGTCTATTCCCTACGTGGTGGCGGTGAGTCCTGGGCATTCAGTCAAAATGGAAAAGAAACCGCCGTAGTGGTATCCGGTCGCATGAGCGTAAGTGCCGCCGAGGGCATTCGTGCCGCGGTGTTTGGTGATATGGGGATCGCCGTTGCATCAGAGTGGATGTTCTCGCCCGAAATTGCAGACGGCACCGTCGTGACGATCCTCGACGATTGGGAACTGCCGACAATTGATCTCTGGGCGGTTTTTCCGGCAGGCCGACTCGTGAGCGCCAAGGCTCGCGCTTTCGTCGCTTTTGTCGAAGAGGTGCTGAGCACCGCCGGATGCAAATTCAACGACAGCACATCGTCAAGCACGTCGAGTTGCACCTCGCCTATGCGCTGAGGCCTCACAAGCCCCACATTATTCACTACACCGTCGAATGCGTAG
>CAWUJR010000641.1:0-2415 GCA_963922375.1 uncultured Robbsia sp. | reverse complement strand
CCGAAGGGTCGCGGCAATCGTCATCAAGACGATCGCTCGAACTTCCAGGCACCGAGCGAGCCGATCGTGCGCGAAGTGCACGTGCCGGAAACCATCTCGGTCGCCGATCTGGCGCACAAGATGGCAGTGAAGGCATCGGAAGTCATCAAGGTCATGATGAAGCTGGGTCAGATGGTCACCATCAACCAGCCGCTCGATCAGGAAACCGCGATGATCGTCGTCGAGGAATTGGGTCACCGTGCGGTGGCGGCCAAGCTCGACGATCCGGAAGCATTGCTGGTCAATGAAGGCGAAGCGCTGGCCGATGTGGAAGTGTTCCCGCGTCCGCCGGTGGTGACGGTGATGGGGCACGTCGACCACGGCAAGACCTCGCTGCTCGACTACATCCGTCGTGCGAAAGTGGCAGCGGGCGAAGCGGGTGGCATTACACAGCATATCGGCGCTTACCACGTCGAGACGCCGCGCGGTGTGGTGACCTTCCTCGATACACCGGGCCACGAAGCGTTTACCGCGATGCGTGCCCGTGGCGCGAAAGCGACCGATATCGTGATTCTGGTCGTGGCTGCCGATGACGGTGTGATGCCGCAGACGAAGGAAGCCATCGCTCACGCGAAGGCGGGTGGCGTGCCGATCGTCGTCGCAATGAACAAGATCGACAAGCCGGATGCGAACACCGAGCGCGTCAAGCAGGAACTGGTTGCCGAAGGCGTCGTGCCGGAAGAGTACGGCGGCGACTCGCCGTTCATCGGTGTGTCGGCGAAGACCGGTGCCGGTATCGACGACTTGCTCGAAAACGTGTTGCTGCAGGCGGAAGTGATGGAACTGACCGCACCGGTGGAATCGCCGGCAAAGGGTCTGGTCATCGAAGCGAAGCTCGATAAGGGCCGCGGTCCGGTGGCGACGATCCTGGTGCAGTCGGGTACGTTGCGCCGTGGCGATGTCGTATTGGCGGGTTCGGCCTACGGTCGCGTTCGTGCGATGTTGGACGAAACCGGCAAGCCGACGAAGGAAGCCGGCCCGTCGATCCCGGTCGAAATCCAGGGTCTGTCGGAAGTGCCGGGTGCCGGCGAAGAAGTCATCGTCATGCCGGATGAGCGCAAGGCACGTGAAATCGCGCTGTTCCGTCAGGGCAAGTTCCGTGACGTGAAGCTGGCGAAGCTGCAGGCCGCGAAGCTCGAAAACATGTTCGAGAACATGGGCGAAGGCGAAGTGCAGACGCTGCCTTTGATCATCAAGGCCGACGTACAGGGTTCGCAAGAAGCACTGATTCAGTCGTTGCTGAAGCTGTCGACGCCGGAAGTGCGCGTGCAGGTCGTGCACGGCGCGGTGGGTGGCATCAGCGAATCGGACGTCAATCTGGCGACCGCATCGAAGGCTGTCATCATCGGCTTCAACACGCGTGCCGATGCGCTGGCCCGCAAGCTCGCCGAGAGCAACGGTGTCGACATCCGTTACTACAACATCATTTACGATGCGGTAGACGAGGTGAAGGCGGCAATGTCGGGCATGCTCGCGCCCGAAAAACGCGAAGAAGTCACCGGCCTGGTCGAAGTCCGTCAGGTGTTCCGCGTACCGAAGATTGGTGCGGTGGGCGGTTGTATGGTGCTGGATGGGGTGGTCAAGCGTTCGTCGTCGGTGCGTGTGCTGCGCAACAATGTCGTCGTGCATACCGGCGAACTCGATTCGCTGAAGCGCTTCAAGGACGACGTGAAGGAAGTGCGTGCTGGCTTCGAATGCGGTTTGTCGGTGAAGAATTTCAACGACATCGCCGAGGGCGATCAGCTCGAGGTGTTCGAAGTGACGGAAGTCGCACGGACGTTGTAAAGCACGTCACGCTTGTAGCGTACGCAAAACACGAAAAGCACGCGTTGGCGTACGCCGACATGCACGCGGTACACTGCCTGCGATAAGCGGCAGTCGTCTCGGGGGGCGCGGTCCACGGCTTGGACGGCGCCCCCTTTTTATTTAGAGGTGTTCGATGGCGAACAAGAAACAAAAAAGCGGTGGCGATCGCTCCACCAAGATTGCCGACCAAATCCAGCGGGATCTCTCCGAGTTGATCATGCGCGAGATCAAGGATCCGCGCGTTGGATTGATCACGATACAAAGCATTGAGTTGTCGCCGGACTATGCACACGCGAAGATTTTCTTCACGACGCTGTCCGAAGACGTTCAGGCCACGCAAAAGGCGCTGAACGATGCGTCGGGCTATCTGCACAATCTGCTGTTCAAGCGCCTGCATATCCATACGGTGCCGACGTTGCATTTCCATCATGACAAGACGCTCGAAAAAGCTTTCGAGATCTCGAAACTGATCGATCAGGCGAACGCCACCCGCGCGAAGGAGTGAGGACGGACGTGAGCGAGATGCAGAATCATCAGGCCCCGCCGTCCAACGACGTGCAAGACGGGGAA
>CAWUJR010000640.1:0-2419 GCA_963922375.1 uncultured Robbsia sp. | reverse complement strand
GAGGCCAGCGGTAAGGCCGGCTGTCCAGCGGCGGCGATGCGGGGACGGGTAGGGGAACGCGATGCGGCGCTCAGGCAGCGATGGCGGGTGTGGGGTGAGCGGCGGAGCGAAAGAGGAGGTGGAAAGCGCAGGGGTGGTATCGGCAGCGCCCGGGGTCCGGTCGACAGCAGAAACAGGAGGAGGGGTTTTCAAGCGAAAGTATCCAGGCAAAGGCGGGCCTTCAGAGACCCATGCAAACCATGTCGTACGATGCCAGCGCAGCATACGACATGGATTCTAAAGAATTCTGCGGCGCTACAGTAGCGGACGGACGGATTCGCCACAGCGCAGCGTCTGGTAATGTGTAACTGCCGATTACCCAGACCGACAGCGCCTGCGTAGGACAGTAGGGTGGCAAAGCGCGCTGTTATAATTACCGCTTCAAGATCGGCGTCGCACGATCGACCGCGCATTCATTCACGTGTGCTTGCTGGTGCGCGCGCTGGGCCGGCCGCTTAGGCGGTTGCTTTGCGATCTGTTACGTGCGTGAGGCGCGTGACGCGCGCCGATCGCGCCATCCGTGTCGTCTGGATGACGTTAGCTCTCTTTCTTTTCGCCATGACCGAACCCCTCGCCGCATCTGCTTCGACCCCGTCTGCCGTGCCCTCGGCCGTCCGGACCCGTTTCGCCCCGAGCCCGACCGGGTTTATCCATTTGGGCAATATCCGCTCGGCGCTTTACCCCTGGGCGTTCGCCCGCGCAAAGCAGGGCGTGTTCGTACTGCGCATCGAGGACACCGACGTCGAGCGTTCAAGCGACGCGGCCGTCGACGCGATTCTCGAAGGGATGGACTGGCTCGGATTGAATGTCGATGAGGGCCCGTTCTACCAGATGCAGCGTATGGACCGGTATCGCGAAGTGCTGAAAGACATGGTCGATCGTGGTTTGGCCTATCCGTGCTACACCTCGACTGAAGAGCTCGACGCATTGCGTGAGTCGCAACGTGCGGCGGGGCTGAAGCCCCGCTACGATGGCCGTTGGCGCCCGGAAGAGGGCAAAGTCCTGCCGACGCCGCCAGCGGGCGTGCAGCCGGTGCTGCGTTTTCGCAATCCGTTGCAGGGTGCGGTCGTCTGGGACGACGCGGTCAAAGGACGCATTGAAATTTCGAATGAAGAGCTCGATGACCTCGTGATCGCGCGACCGGATGGCACGCCGACGTACAACTTCTGCGTCGTCGTCGACGACTCGGACATGCGGATCACGCACGTGATTCGCGGCGACGATCACGTGAACAACACGCCGCGTCAAATCAACATCCTGACCGCGTTGGGTTATACCCCCCCGGTTTATGCGCATTTGCCGACCGTGCTCAACGAGGCGGGCGAAAAAATGTCGAAGCGCGCCGGGGCGATGAGCGTGATGCAATATCGCGATGAAGGCTTTTTGCCGGAAGCGGTGCTGAACTATCTGGCTCGTCTGGGCTGGGCGCACGGCGATGCCGAAATTTTCTCCCGCGAGCAGTTCGTCGAATGGTTCGACCTCGAGCACCTGGGCAAATCGCCGGCACAATACGATCCGGAAAAGCTGAAATGGCTGAACGGCCATTACATCAAGACCGGCGACAATGCGCGTCTCGCCACGTTGAGCCTGCCGTTCACGACGGCGTTGGGCCTGGACGTCACGGACGGTCCGAACTGGATCGATGTGGTGGCGCTGATCAAGGATCGGGCCGCGACATTGAAGGAACTCGCCGACAGCGCTGCGATGTTCTATCGTCAACCGATGCCCGAGGCCGATGCGCTCGCGCAGCATGTTACCGATGCGGTCAAGCCGGCGCTGGCGGCGTTGCGCGAGGCGCTGGCGGCGCTGAGCGATGCCGAATGGACGCGTCCGGCGATCTCTGCGGCATTGAAAGGGGTGCTGGTCGCGCACGGCATCAAGATGCCGGTACTCGCGATGCCGGTCCGACTGTTGGTCGCCGGCACCACGCATACGCCATCGATTGACGCAGTACTTGAACTTTTCGGTAGAGAGCGTGTATTATCACGCCTCGCTTCGGTTGCTTGAGAAGACGGGGTGGCGGGGCAGCAGTGTCCGCCACCCCGTGGTCGACAATGCGGTGGCGAAATGAGGGCGAGGGATCGGTAGCGGCCGTGTGTGGGACGGCGCAGTGCGAAGCGTCTTGTCGAATCGGTGAGCGCTGGCTTGAAGCGGGATTCAGAACCGAGATTCTGAAAAAACTTTGAGAAAAGCATTGACGAAACGGTATTTGCTACCTATAATCTCGTTTCTCTGTCGGGGGTATAGCTCAGCTGGGAGAGCGCTTGCATGGCATGCAAGAGGTCAGCGGTTCGATCCCGCTTACCTCCACCAGAACGAAGGTTTCGTCCCCTTCGTCTAGAGGCCTAGGACATCACCCTTTCACGGTGAGTACAGGGGT
>CAWUJR010000639.1:0-2428 GCA_963922375.1 uncultured Robbsia sp. | reverse complement strand
CGGCGGGCGTGGCGACAACCCGTGCGACCGGCTGCCCCGGCACCGCATCGACCGGGTTGGCTGGGCGGTCTGGCTCATCACCGCTCATCAGAAAAAGCCAAGCGGCTTGTCGCTATAGCTGACCAGCAGGTTCTTGGTTTGTTGATAATGGTCGAGCATCATCTTATGGTTCTCACGACCGATGCCCGATTGCTTGTAGCCGCCGAACGCCGCATGGGCCGGATACGCGTGATAGCAATTGGTCCAGACCCGCCCTGCCTGAATCTCACGACCGAAGCGGTACGCACGTGTGCCGTCCCGTGTCCACACGCCCGCGCCCAGGCCGTAAAGCGTGTCGTTCGCAATCTCCAACGCCTCGGCCTCATCCTTGAACGTGGTCACCGAGAGGACCGGTCCAAAAATCTCCTCCTGGAAAATCCGCATCCGATTGTGCCCACGAAAAACCGTCGGCTTTACGTAATACCCTTCGGCGAGCTCGCCCTCGAGCGTCGCGCGGGTGCCACCCGTCAAGCATTCGGCACCTTCTTGCCGGCCCAGATCGATATAGGAGAGAATTTTTTCCAACTGCTCGCGCGATGCCTGCGCCCCAATCATCGTTTGCGCGTCCAATGGATGACCTTGGCGGATACGCTCGACACGGGCGATCGCGCGCTCGATGAAACGGTCATACACGCTTTCCTGAACCAGTGCGCGCGAAGGACAGGTACAGACCTCGCCTTGATTCAGTGCGAACATCGCAAATCCTTCGAGCGCCTTGTCAAAAAAGCTGTCGTCCTCGTTCATCACATCGGCGAAGAAGATATTCGGGCTCTTACCGCCCAGCTCCAGCGTAACCGGAATCAAATTCTGACTGGCGTACTGCATGATCAGCCGCCCGGTCGTCGTCTCCCCGGTGAAGGCGATCTTGGCAATCCGTTTATTCGACGCAAGCGGCCGGCCGGCTTCCAGACCAAAACCATTGACGATATTCAATACCCCGGGCGGCAACAGATCGGCAATCAACTCGGCGACGATCAGTATGGAAGCCGGTGTCTGCTCAGCCGGCTTCAACACAATGCAATTGCCCGCAGCCAACGCCGGTGCCATCTTCCACACTGCCATCAGAATGGGGAAATTCCAGGGGATGATCTGCCCGACCACGCCCAACGGCTCGTGAAAATGGTAAGCCACCGTATCGTGATCGACTTCACTGATCGTACCTTCCTGCGCCCGGATGCAACCGGCGAAATAGCGGAAATGATCAATCGCGAGCGGGATGTCCGCGGCGAGCGTCTCGCGGATCGGCTTGCCGTTGTCGATCGACTCCGCATAGGCCAGGCGCTGCAGATTTTGTTCCAGGCGGTCTGCGATGCGATTCAGGATCGAGGCGCGCTCAGCCGGCGACGTCTTGCCCCAAGCACCCTTTGCCGCATGGGCCGCATCCAGCGCCAGTTCCACATCCGCTGCCTTGGAGCGCGGCACAGAGGTGAACGGCAGACCGGTGATCGGCGAGATATTATCGAAATACTGACCGTCGCCCGGTGGCACCCATTTGCCGCCGATGAAATTCTCATACTGCTTTTGATAGGGGAATGCGACACCGAGAAATTGCATTTCCGAATGATTCATGTCTCGTCTCCTCTGTTTTCAGGGGGCAGCCTGATCTTTATGCGGCGATTCAGTGAAAAGCGCAATTGAGGTTTTCAGCAGGGTAGAAGAAGCGCACCGAATTAATCTGGTCGAAGACGGCCCAAGGAGACGCACACTCGTGATCATCGTTCACCATCTTAACAACTCGCGCTCGCAGCGCGTCCTGTGGTTGCTGGAATTGCTCGGTGTTCCGTATGACATCCGGCGTTATCAGCGGGATCCGAAAACCATGCTCGCCCCGCCGGCACTCAAGGCGGTACACCCGTTGGGGAAATCGCCGGTGGTGACCGACGGCGATCTGGTGTTGGCAGAGTCCGGGCTGATCGTCGACTATCTGATCGATCGCTATGGCGACGGCCGCTTTGCGCCCGCAGCCGGCACGGCCGCGCGGCTGAACTATCTGTATTGGTTGCACTACGCAGAAGGATCATTGATGCCGTTGATTCTGCTGAAGCTTGCGTTTCGACGCGTCGCAAACAGCCCGGCCCCGTTCTTCATGCGACCCGCGCTGAAGAAGGTCGCGTCGTCCGCGCAGCAAGGCTTCGTCGATCCTCAGTTGGCGCTGCATCTCGGTTACTTGAACGATACGATCGGTGAGAACGGACATTTCATCGGCGATGAGTGGACGGGTGCCGATATACAAATGAGTTTCCCGATCGAAGCCGCCGCCGCGCGTGCCGGCATCGGCCCTTATCCGAAACTGGCGGCCTATTTGGCGAAAGTGCATGCCGATCCTGCTTATCAACGCGCGCTCGAAAAAGGCGGCCCGTTCGCACTGTCGTGAGGGGGGCGCACAAGG
>CAWUJR010000638.1:0-2428 GCA_963922375.1 uncultured Robbsia sp. | reverse complement strand
GATCGATGCCGCGCAGCCGAGCCGACCGCCAGCACCGCAGGCGTTATCGTTGTATCGCGATTGGTTGCGCCAACAGGGCGATATCGACATCGCGAGCCGTTGCGAGCATTATCTGGCACGTCCGTTGGACGGTATCAGCATGACGCTGGCGGGCCCGACAGGGGAGCGAAATACCTATTCGCTCGCCGCGCGCGGCACGGTACTATGCATGCCTGCCACCGAAGTGGGCGCGCGGGCGCAGTTGGCTGCCGTATTGGCAACTGGCAACCGTGCGTTGTTCGATGGTACTGCCGGTCATGCGTTTGCCGAACGGGTGAAGAACGTCGCTGGCGTCGGCGACCGCGTCGCCGTCTTGACGCCCGGTGCGAATGGTACGTCCAGCGAAGTATCGGGCGACGATTTCGATGCCGCCTTGTTCGAAGGCGATGGCGATGCATTGCGCACGCTGTCGCGCAAACTGGCCGAGCGCCCGGGGCCGATCGTGACCGTGCAGGGCTTGGCCGTGGGGACGATCGAGCAGGGCGAAGATTACGTGCTTGAACGTCTGTTGCTCGAGCATTCGGTCAGCGTCAATACGGCCGCAGCGGGCGGGAATGCGAATTTGATGACGATCGGTTGATCGCTTGGACGACTTGTTGATGTTCACCGGGTCAAGGTGAGGGTCGAGGTAAGCGTCAAGGTGATCGGTGCACGACACCGATCGCGATCTGCAGTAGTAGGAAGGATGGGTCGTCGGGCAACGTGCTTGTCCGGTACTTGTCTTGGTATCCGTCGCGGGTGAATGCTTGCCCGGGTCTGTCTTTGGCGTCTGTTTCGGCGTCAGCTTGCAGCGCAGTAAAAGGAGAGCAGGGATGGTTAGCAGCAAAAACAGCAAGACCGATAAGAAAGTCGCACGTCTGGCATGTGCCGCCGTCGTTGGCGCACTGTCCCTCGCAGCGGCTGGCGCTGCCCACGCCGAAGATGTTCGCATCGGCGCGGCAAGTCCGTTGACGGGCCCGCAGGCGCACTACGGCGAAGACTTCACCAATGGCGTCAAGCTGGCGGTCGAGGATTTCAACGCGACCAAGCCGGTGATCGGTGGCCAGCCGATCCGTATCGTGCTGGATGCAGAGGACGACCAGGCTGACCCGCGTACCGCCACGGCCGTCGCACAGAAGCTGGTCGACAGCGGCATCAAGGGCATGCTGGGTCACTTCAACTCAGGCACGTCGATTCCGGCATCGCGCATTTATGCACAAGCAGGCATTCCGCAGATCTCGATGGCGACGGCACCCGAGTACACGACGCAAGGTTTCAAGACCACGTTCCGGATGATGACGTCCGACATTCAGCAGGGCTCGGTCGACGGCACGTTCGTCGCGAAGACGCTGAAGCTGAAGAAGGTCGCGATCATCGATGACCGCACCGCCTATGGCCAAGGTCTGGCCGATCAGTTCGAGAAAGCCGCGAAGGCTGCGGGCGCGACCATCGTCGATCGTGAGTTCACGAACGACCAGGCCGTCGATTTCCGTTCGATCCTGACGAAGATCAAGGAAGCGCGTCCGGAAGCGATCTTCTACGGCGGCGCCGATGCGCAAGCCGCGCCGCTGGTCAAGCAGATGTACTCGCTGGGCATCAAGGCGACATTGGTGGGCGGCGAGATGGTCAAGACGCCGACGTTCCTGAAGATTGCCGGCAATGCGGCGAATGGCACGGTGGCATCGCTGGCCGGTCTGCCGCTGGCCGACATGCCGGGCAGTGCGAAGTATGTCGCCGAATACAAGAAGCGCTTCGGCACCGACGTGCAGACGTATTCGCCGTATGCGTATGACGGCGCGATGGCGATGTTCACCGCGATGAAGAACGCCGATTCGACCGATCCGACGAAGTACTTGCCGTTCCTGGCGAAGACCAAGATGGCCGGCATCACCACGCCGGAACTCGAGTACGACGCAAAGGGCGACCTGAAGAACGGCGGTATCACGATGTATAAGGTCGTGAACGGCGACTGGACGGTACTGCAAAGCGTCGGCGGCAAGAAGTAAGTTGTTGCGCTGACAACGCTGCCGGCGCGCGCCGGCAGTTCGTGCAAGAGATGAAGGCCCGTAAAACGGATCTATCGCAGATGGATACGCAATTCCAAGGGCGCGATAAAGAAGACATCAAAAAAGCAGGGTTCGAGTTTGAGCGACTTTATCCAGAAGGGCCAAAAAAGAAGAAGTACTGATTGATTGGTGGGCGGGTGCGTCATTCGGATGGACGTTCTTGGCAGTTGCGGCGCTACTGACCGATCAACGACGCACCGAGGCCTCACGCGCGAGCGGGTCACGACCTGCGCGACCCCATGCAGTAAAATACCCGTCATGCAAATGACTCTCGCCACGCCCGCGCATAGTGACCTATCGATTCGCAAGAGCCGCTTCATCGGCTGCGTCGAGCCGATGACCGA
>CAWUJR010000637.1:0-2429 GCA_963922375.1 uncultured Robbsia sp. | reverse complement strand
CTCTTCCGATCTCGACGCGTCCGGCGCTTCGACTTCCGCCACCATCTTGACGACCCGCACACGATCCTGAGGCCGCACGCGCACCTGCTGCGACGGGTCGGTCCGCTTTACGCCTTCGCGACGTCGCAACGTCAGCGCGGTGGCGGCAATGATCGCCACCAACAAAATAAGACCGGCGATTTCGAACGCGAAGATGTAATGGGTATAGATCAGACGGCCGATCACGACGGTGTTCGGCAGGCCGGCATCGGTCGGATTGATCGGCTCCGGATGGAATGTCGCACCGTAGCCGCGATAGATGACCAGCGCCAATTCGATCACGATGATCGCGCCCACGACCGTGGCCCACGGCACGAAGCGCCGGAAGTCTTTGCGCAGCACGTCGAGATTGATGTCCAACATCATCACGACGAACAGGAACAGCACCATCACCGCGCCGACATACACCAGCACCAGCACGATTGCGAGGAACTCGGCCTGCAGCAACATCCAGATCGCGGCCGCGTTGAAGAAAGCGAGGACGAGGAACAGCGCCGACTGCACCGCGTTGGGGGCGGTGATGACCCGGAACGCCGAGCCCACCAGCAAGATCGAAAAGAGGTAGAACAGTACAGTCGTGAATTCCATTTTTAACCGATCTTCGTTGAGTCGCTCATAGGAAGTGCGATGAGATGAACGTTAGCGATAAGGCGCATCGGCTTGCTTGGCGGCCGCGATTTCGGCTTCGTAGTGGTCGCCCACGGCCAGCAACATATCCTTCGTGAAATACAGGTCGCCCCGCTTTTCACCGTGGTATTCCAGAATCTGCGTCTCGACGATCGAATCCACCGGGCAGCTTTCTTCGCAGAAGCCGCAAAAAATGCACTTTGTCAGATCGATGTCATAGCGCGTGGTGCGGCGCGTATTGTCCGCACGCGTTTCGGATTCGATGGTGATCGCCAGCGCCGGGCACACGGCTTCGCACAACTTGCAGGCGATGCACCGTTCTTCACCGTTCTCATAACGACGCAACGCATGCAGGCCGCGAAATCGGGGCGACAACGGCGTCTTCTCTTCCGGGAACTGCACGGTGATCTTGCGCTTGAACGTATAACGTCCGGTCAGTGCCATCCCGCGCAGCAACTCCAGCAGCAGGAAGCTGCGGAAAAAATCTTTGATTGCATTCATTTCGATTCCACCCCCGGATGCCTCACAGCACCCGATGCATTTGTCTCGATTAGTTCCAGATATTCAGCGGCGACATGATCCAGAAGCCGACGACCACGACCCACAGCAGACACAGCGGCAGAAAAACCTTCCAGCCCAGACGCATGATCTGGTCATATCGATAACGCGGAAACGACGCCCGGACCCAGATAAACACCGAGAGCAAGCAGACGACTTTCAGGATCAGCCAGAGCACGCCCGGGATGAACGACAGGAAACCGAACGGAGCACTCCATCCACCGAGGAACAGCGTCGCGCACAGCGTCGAGATCGTGATCATATTCAGGTATTCGGCCAGGAAGAACAGCGCGAATACGATCCCCGAATACTCGACCATATGGCCGGCAACGATTTCGGATTCCCCTTCGACCACATCGAACGGGTGACGCGCGGTTTCGGCCAGACCCGAAACGAAGTACACGACGAACATCGGCAGCAGTGGCAGCCAGTTCCACGAGAGGAAATTCAGGCCAATGGAAGCGAAGCGGCCATGGGTTTGCGAAGTGACGATGTCGCTCAGATTCAATGACCCGGTCACCATCAGCACGGTCACCAACGCGAGCCCCATCGACACTTCATACGACACCATCTGCGCAGAGGCGCGCATCGCACCCAGGAACGCGTATTTCGAATTCGATGCCCAACCGGCCAGGATGATGCCGTACACACCGACCGACGCCACCGCCATGGCATACAGCAGGCCGGCATTGACATCGCCCAGCACCGCTTTGGCCTGTAACGGGATCACGGCCCAAATCGCGAAAGCCGGTGCCACCACCATCATCGGCGCGATCAGGTACAACCACGGCGTGGCTTGCGTGGGCGTGATCACTTCCTTCAGGATCAGCTTTAGCACGTCGGCGATGGTCTGGAACATACCTCCCGGGCCGTTGCGGTTCGGCCCTAGACGGACATGCATCCAACCGATGAGCTTGCGCTCCCACAGCACCAAATACGCGACGCCCATCAGCAGCACGACGGACAGCACGACGATGCGCACCAGCGCCCAGACCGTCGGCCAGGCCGCGCCGAGTGCGCTGACGCCCACCGTGTTGATCGAATCGAACAAGCTCATTTATGCCTTCTCCACCACCAGTTCACCGAACAGGCTGCCCAACGCGGCGGACGCCGGCGTGGCCGCCGACACCCTAACCACATTCGGCGCGAGCTTCGTATCGCGATAGGCCGGCAACGTCACCGCGCGCCCGCCGTCGACTTGTACG
>CAWUJR010000636.1:0-2430 GCA_963922375.1 uncultured Robbsia sp. | reverse complement strand
ATGCCCAACACGCGCGCGCGTGGCGTCAGCCCGTGCACCCGAGCGGTCAACTCATTGGCGAGCAACACCGCTGCCGCGCCATCGTTGACGCCTGACGCATTGCCGGCCGTGATCGTGCCATCGGGGCGAACGATCGGCTTCAGTTTTGCCAATACGTCCAGCGTCGTCTCGCGCGGATGTTCATCGCGCGTGAACAAAACCGGATCGCCTTTTTTCTGTTGCACCGGTACACCGACAATCTCGACATCGAATAGCCCTTCGGCCTGGGCACGCGCCGCCTTCTGCTGGCTGCGCAACGCAAATGCGTCCTGGTCTTCGCGGCTGACCTTGTAGTCGTCGGCAACATTTTCAGCCGTCTCCGGCATCGAATCCACGCCGTATTGCCGTTTCATCAACGGGTTGATGAAGCGCCACCCGATCGTCGTGTCCTCCAATGCCGCGCTGCGCGAGAACGCACTCGTCGCCTTGCCCATCACGAACGGTGCACGGCTCATGCTCTCGACACCGCCGGCAATCATCAGATTCGCTTCGCCGGCGCGAATCGCGCGCGCGGCCGTACCAATCGCATCCATACCTGAACCGCAGAGGCGATTCAACGTCGCACCTGGCACATCCTGCGGGAGCCCCGCCAACAGCAACGACATCCGGGCGACGTCTCGATTGTCTTCGCCGGCCTGGTTCGCGCAGCCGTAGATCACGTCGTCCACCGCGGCCCAGTCCACACTGCTGTGCCGTTCCATCAATGCACGAATGGGCACAGCGCCCAGGTCGTCGGCCCGCACGGACGACAATCCGCCGCCATAACGGCCGACCGGCGTGCGAATCGCATCACATAGAAAGACTTCGCTCATCATGCGGCTCCTGCAGTCGTCGTGAACGATGCGGCACCGGGCGCAGTCGCGGCAGCATGACTCTGCTCATATCGCATCGGTACGCCCGTTGCTTTCACCAGCTCATCGAACGGCATGTCGGTGAACAGTTCGCTGATCACCAATCCGTCCGGCGTCACATCGATCACCGCCAAATCGGTGTAAATACGGCTGACGCAGTTCACCGCCGTGACCGGATATCCGCATTCGGCGACGATCTTACTCTCGCCTTGCTTCGTAAAGTGTTCCATCATCACAAAGGTCTTCTTTGCGCCGAGCGCCAAATCCATCGCGCCGCCGACCGCGGGAATGGCATCCGGTGCACCAGTATGCCAGTTTGCTAGATCGCCCTTTTCGGATACCTGGAAAGCGCCCAGCACACAGAAATCCAGATGACCGCCACGCATCATGCCGAACGAATCCGCATGATGAAAATACGCGCCACCGGGCAACAAGGTCACATATTGCTTACCGGCATTGATCAGATCACCGTCCTCTTCCCCCGGTGCTGGCGCGGGGCCCATACCCAGCACGCCGTTTTCGCTATGCAGAAAGATATCGCGATCCGCTGCCAGATGATTCGCCACTAAGGTGGGCACTCCGATGCCCAGATTCACATAGGCACCTTCCGGGATGTCTTGCGCGACACGGCGCGCCATTTCGTCTCGACTGAGTCGTTTCATATCGTTTCTCTGTTCAGGCTGTCTGACGGATGGGTGCGGCACTCTCCAACTGCACCACGCGTTGCACGAAAATGCCGGGCGTGACGATCGCTTCCGGATCCAGTTCCCCCAATGCCACCACCTCGGACACCTGTACGACAGCCGTTTTCGCCGCCGTTGCCATGATCGGCCCGAAGTTGCGCGCCGTCTTGCGATAGACCAGATTGCCCCAACGATCGGCGCGCTGCGCCTTGATCAATGCGAAATCCGCGTGCAGCGGCTTTTCGAACACATACTGTCGGCCGTCGATCTCGCGCACTTCCTTGCCTTCGGCCAGACGCGTGCCGAAGCCCGTCGGGGTGAAGAAGCCGCCGATACCCGCTCCGGCCGCACGGATGCGCTCAGCCAGGTTGCCCTGGGGCACCAGTTCCAACTCGATTTCGCCGGCGCGGTACAGCGCATCGAACACATAGGAATCCGTCTGCCGCGGGAACGAGCAGATAATTTTCTTCACGCGTTTCGCTTTCAACAATGCCGCTAGGCCGGTATCGCCATTGCCTGCGTTGTTATTCACGATGGTCAAACCGCGCGCACCTTGCTCGATCAACGCGTCAATCAGTTCGGCCGGCATCCCGGCGTTCCCGAAACCACCGATCATCACCGTCGCTTCGTCGCGAATATCGGCCAACGCCGCGGCGGCCGACTCAAAAATCTTGTTGATCATGAAGCGGATTTCTCCCCAGTTTTTCTTGAAACAAGCGCCATTTGTTCTTTATACGAACATTGATTCGCTTAACGAACACGTGTTCCGATATTAGGCGGGAAATCGTTGTGGCGTCAACTCCGGATAACCCTGGGATGCGTACGCCCCACGGCGTACCGTCTCGGCCGCACCGCAC
>CAWUJR010000635.1:0-2432 GCA_963922375.1 uncultured Robbsia sp. | reverse complement strand
TCGCGCCGGGGCCGGACGTCCCGGCGGTGTTCGACGCCGCCTCAGCGCCGGTAGCCGGGTTTGCGCCCGCGTTTGCAGCCGGGTTGGTACTCGTATTTGCGGTGCTGCTCGCCAGCGCAATTTCCGCGAACCGCTGCTGCGCCTGGGCCCCGAATTCGATACGCAATTGCGCGAGGCTACGACCCATCGCGAGCTGCCTGCCGTGCTCATCGATGATCTTGAAGTTCATGAACAAGTGCGGCGCGAGCGTCTCGAGCTTGAAATCCGTCGCGCGAACCTGCACCTGCGTCTGCTGCCGAATATCGCCGCAGAGCGCATCAACGACGCCCTCGCTGACAGGTGCCGACAACGTCGGGGAGGCCGACGGCAACGAAGATGAAGCAGACGATCCGCCGGCGGCAACGTTCTCGGTCGCGTCCATCGCGACTTGGCTATTCCGATAGACGCGGGCAGCGAATCGATCGACGAACGCGGCCGCGTATTCCGGCAGCGGCACGCAATGGCGACGCAACTTCTGCGGCAGCGATTTCAGCAATGCCTGCACCTTCTCTTTCAGCATCCCCGCCACCAACCACTCGCAGCGGCGTTCGCTGACCTGGTTCAGCGCAAACAGCGGGATCGCCAGCGTCACGCCGTCGCGAGGCGACCCCGGCTCGAAATGATAGGTCAACGCCATCTCGTGTCCGGCGATCGCAATGCGTTTCGGAAACACATCGGTCGTGATACCGGCAGCCTCGTGACGCATCAAGTCGTCACGCGATAGGAAGAGCAGACCGTGCTTGGCCTGTGCGGCAGGTCTGCCTTCTTTCCCCTCATGCGCGCCCGGCGACGTACCACGCGATGCTTGTCGGTACCATTTTTCGAAATCGACGGCGGTATGAATGCCGGCCGGAATCTGCTGATCGTAGAACGCAAAAATCAGCTCGTCGTCGACCAACACATCCTGCCTGCGCGACTTGTGCTCGAGCTGCGCAATATCGGCCAACTGTTTACGGTTGTGCGCAAAGAAAGGCAAGCGCGTCTCGAACTCGCCCTCGACCAGCGCCGCGCGAATGAACAGCTCGCGCGCCCGCGATGGATCCTTTTTACCAAACTCGACGCGCCGCCGCTGATAAATCGGCAGCCCATGCAGCGTGGCGCGCTCGAAGGCGACCACCTGACCGGCTTTTTTCTCCCAATGCGGTTCGGCTTGAGAGCGCTTCAACAGATGACCGCCTACGCGCTCGATCCATTCCGGCTCGATCTTCGCCACGCAACGCGCGTAGAGGCGCGTGGTTTCGATCATTTCTGCCGCCATGACCCATTTACCCGCCTTCTTGCCGAGCGTCGATCCGGGCCACAGGTGAAACTTGATACCGCGCGCGCCAAGATAATGCGGCTCGTCCTCGGCCTTCAAACCGATATTGCCGAGCAGACCTGCGAGCAACGACCAGTGAATCTGTTCATAGGTCGCTTCCGTTTCCGACAGACGCCAGCCTTGCTCGCGCACGACCGTCATCAGTTGAGTGTGCACATCGCGCCATTCACGCATGCGCAGATGCGACAGAAAATGCGCGCGGCAATTGTCGATCAGTTGCCGGTTGGTTTTCTTGTGCTCGACCGCATCGGTGAACCAATTCCAGATATTGAGCCAGATCAGGAATTCGGAGCGCTCGTTTGCAAATTTCTTGTGCGCATTATCTGCCGCTTCCTGCGCTTCGAGCGGCCGGTCGCGCGGATCCTGCACGGAGAGCGCCGCCGCGATCACCAGCATCTCTTTCAGCGCCCCGTTATCGCGCGCGGCAAGAATCATCCGGCCTACGCGTGGGTCCAACGGCAGGCGGGCCAACTCGCGACCGAGCGGGGTCAGCGCGTTGTCGTCATCGACCGCCCCCAATTCGGCGAGAAGCTGGTAACCGTCGGCGATCGCTCGCCCGGGCGGGGCTTCCAGAAATGGAAATGCCTCGATGTCGGTCAAATGCAGTGACTTCATCCGCAAAATCACCGCTGCGAGCGACGAACGCAGAATTTCAGGATCGGTGAAGCGCACGCGCGCATCGAAATCGGCTTCGTCGTACAAGCGGATGCAGATCCCGTCGGCCACCCGTCCGCATCGGCCGGCGCGCTGATTGGCGGCGGCTTGCGAGATCGGCTCGATTTGCAACTGCTCGACTTTGTTCCGATACGAATAGCGCTTCACACGCGCGAGTCCCGTGTCCACCACATAGCGGATCCCCGGCACCGTCAACGACGTTTCGGCGACATTGGTCGCCAATACGATGCGTCGCGTATTCGACGTTTTGAACACGCGCTCCTGCTCGGCGGCAGACAGGCGCGCGAAAAGCGGCAGGATTTCGGTGTGCGGCGGATGGTGCTTGCGCAACGCCTCCGCCGCCTCGCGGATCTCGCGCTCGCCCGGCAGAAAGACCAGCACATCGCCCGATCCGGTGCGC
>CAWUJR010000634.1:0-2432 GCA_963922375.1 uncultured Robbsia sp. | reverse complement strand
ATCGCCGGTATCTGGCGTGAATCTCATTCCTCGCCCCGTGTCAGCAAGCGTTCCTCCTGACTCGCCAAGCTCTAGCGTGATGCTTAACTCTGGGGTATGGCTATATTCAACACTGCTGACGGCAAGAAGTTCCGCACATACGTCGGCCGGTGAAAGTTGCCGAGTAATTTGAAGGAGTTCGTCGTGGCTCATCGTGTCCCGCAATATCGCGTTGCTATATGAATAACCAGCAGTGATCTTCTGCGACCTGTACCTCGGTGTCGACCGTCTCTTCTCGGCCGACCCCGGTCCGACATTGATCGGGCGGTGTGGGGCGCCGTTGATCGGCCCCGCATCGGGCCCCTGTCGGCCCACAGCGGACTGACGGGGCTCTCGATTGCGGCCATTCAGCCTAGCGTTTTGCCGACTGCGGGCGACAGCAGTCAGCACGGAATCAAGCTACACTAGGGCAACGCACTTTGTCATCGGTACGCAAGGCAATTCCAGTCCGCGCGACGTTCGGTACGTTGAAATCGAATTCCCCGACCAACCACAGTAACGATAAAACGGCGCCGCGTTCAGCGTGGCATCGAGCCTCATCGAGGCAAGTCCGTGATCGCGAGCCAACGCTTCGAGTGACTGCAGCATCTTGCGTCCAATACCGCGCCCCATGTGAGACGGCCGGACGAAGATGGCGTCCACTTTCCCACCTGCGACGGTAAGCATCCCTGTGCCAACGACAAATCCTTCATCGACGGCTACGTAAAAGTCGCGTTCGACAACGTCGGCCCATTTGTCGGTCGGCGAGCCATCAACCCACGCTGACAACGATGCTTCCGGATAATATTTAGCGCACGCCGCAAGTACCGAAGCCTTGCGGATATCCCACGCATCGAGCACATCACCACTGCTAGCTTTCCGTATCGTCAGCATGCCGCGCTCCTCGGCACGATCTGCCAGGTCCAGGCGTCGATAAGATTCAGAAGATCGGAAACACATACTTTGTCGTGCATGCAATCGCTCCTATTTGTGCCAATACAAAACGGAGCGATTGAAAAGACACGGCCCCGTCATGACTGGCGGGGCCGTTGAGGAAATCTATGTGCGATGTATGAACGTCACGATTCCCACGACTCGCCAGTGGCGGTCATGGTGCACATCATGAAATTGCGCGTGTCGTAGTTCATGACCGGAGATTGCCGTTCTAGAGCGTAGCTGTCAATAGCGATCTGGAAATTGTCGCCGATTCAGGCAGTCACCACGAGCGGCTCAGATGGGCCGGACCTTACCGATGGATTATCAGCGGCAAGCGATCCAACGTGAGTATCACGCGAAGTTGATATCGAAATTTAACCGCTGAGATTCGGCTATGAGACGTGAACGACTCCGGCTCGTGCTTAGCTAGGCATGTCGGCAAGCAACGCCCATCTCTCTTGGTCTCGCCATTCGCCATTTATGCGGAGATAGCGTGGCGATAAACCTTCCTGTTTAAAACCTAACCGACGCACAAGTGCGATCGATGCAGAGTTCCCAGGTTGAATGTTTGCCTCCACCCGATGCAATCCAAGTTCGCTGAACGCATAGCCGACAGCCGCTCGCAGTGCCTCCGTCATCAACCCTGTCCGGGCGAAGTTCGACAACCCGTAATATCCGAGATAGGCACTATGAAAAGCGCCCGCAACTATTTCATTTATATTTACCACGCCGACAGCTTTATGCGATGCCACTTCACGCGCAACGAGACCGACGTGCGGCCCGACGAGGCCGCGTGCAAACCAGTTATCGAAGCCCGTCTGATCTGTGAAGGATGTGACCCAAGGCAGGTGATAGTCCTGACTTGCCAAGTTAGCGGCGATCAAATCGGCGGCGCCGGCGCGGATCACGCGGCTTAGCTGAATGACACTAATGGTGCTCCATCGGATAGCGTGTGCGGGGTCTGGATTGTCGCCGATCTGGTGGAGACAGATCAACGTCCGAAACTGGCCGATCTGGGACTCTCCCATACCCTGCGCAGGAGTTTAACCTCGATGCCTGTTGTTCGGCCACTCTTGGTCATCAGCTGCCGGGTGGCCGAATGTCCCTTTTGGCCGAAATTCGGCTGGATGCCGGTAGGCGTCCTAGGGCGCGAACTCAGTCAGAACGGTCGGTCCACAATCATTTGCGCATAGCCAACGTCGGGTTTCGATTTTCCAAGCGTTCAGCAAAATTGCTTAGGCAATGGTAAATTTGTGCATGCGAATGCGCTGACGCAATGCCTCCGATCCTCGGCTGGCTGCGCCCACGGCGAAGGAATCGAACATGGCTGGACGCATCCCCCTCAATATCCTAGATCTGGTCAGTGTCAGTCAAGGCCGTAGCCTGGTTCAGGCGCTTGACGACGCCTCGATCGCCAGGGCAGAACTGGCCGACGTCTTGGGCCGCAAGCACTTGTGGTGCGCCGAACATCACAAGAC
>CAWUJR010000633.1:0-2443 GCA_963922375.1 uncultured Robbsia sp. | reverse complement strand
GATCCTGCATCGCGGCGGGCGCGAAAGGTGCGGCAGGTACGTCGCGGCATCCGGCCGGGCGTGCTCAGGGGAAAAGGCTGTGCGTCAAACCAATCGCCGTCGTGCCGCGCGCGCACTGCTGATCAGCGTCAGTGCGACCAATCCGATCAACGTCAGCGCATAGACATCGGTCGTCATCCGTAGACCGATGTGCGGCGCCGTCATGCCGGCAGAGATGGCGGGAATGCTGAACGCGAGGTAGCTCAAGATGTAAAACGCTGCCATCAAACCCGCGCGCTCGTCGGCCCCGGCGAGGGGCATGACCGAGCGCATCGCACCTTGAAAACCGGTGCCGAAGCCGACGCCGGCGAGCATCGTGCCGCCGAAGAAAATGCTCGCGCTGTTCGCGTGCACGCCGGCCAGCGTGACAATCAATCCCGATGCCAGGGTCCAGCCGCCGATTTGCAGCAACGGGCCGCCGCTCAGTCTGCGCAATGTCCAGATCGCGACGATACCGCCGCCGGTCAATGCGAAGACCAGCCAGCCGCCGACCATGATCGCGTTTGAACCGGTCACCGTGCGCGCCAGGGTGGGCCCTAGCGACAGATAGAAGCCGCCTAGTGCCCAGACCGCGATATCGATCGGCGCGACCAGCCACATCGCCGGACGCGCGGCGACCGGTACGACCACGCGTAAGCGCATCGATGCGAGTGCGCCAACGCGTCGGCGCACCGTTTCGGGCATGGCCAGCACGCCGACAAATTGCAGCGCGAACACGGTGAGCAGCGCGATGAACGCCAGACGCATCGGATGCGGCGCATATTGCACCAATGCGCTGGAGATCAGGGCACCGAGCGCCATTCCTACCAACGGCGTCATGCTGTTGGTCAACGGTCCTCGCGTACGATCAACGTCGAGGATCGCCGCGCTGACCACGCTTGCGGCTATGCCGGTGGCGAAGCCCTGGATCAGGCGTGCAGCAATCAGCGCGCCGACGCCGTTTGCGCTGATGAATACGCCCATCGACACCCCTTCGAGCGCGAGTGCGGCGAGCATGACCGGCCGCCGACCCAGATAGTCGGACAGCGGTCCGGTGGTCAATAACGCGAGCAACAAGCTGAATGCGTAACTCGCAAACACGAAGGTCAACGCCCCGGACGAGAAATGCCAGCGCAACTGATACAGGTGGTAAAGCGGTGTGGGCGCACTGGACGCGGCAAAGAACGCCCCGAGTATCACGGCATAGAGTGCCAGTGCCGGCCCGCGCAGCCGGTCCGGCACGGCGATATGAGGGTCGATCTTCATTGCACACTCCGGCGATTAAACGCAAAATATTAGCTTTTACTAATTCTGCCTGAGTTCATTTATTAACGCAAATATTTAGCGTTAGTGGGATGGGGGATGGTGCATCCGTGTCCCGTGCGCCCACGCGCGCGGATTGCCGGGATGGGAAAGAGAGGGGAACAGACGTTGTCTACACCACTATTGAGGCCGGGCGGCAGAAGCGCTCGTGTACAGGAATCGGTGCATCGGGCGGTGCAGGCGTTTCTGGCCGAGGGACAGCGGGACGAACTGACCGTGCCGATGATCGCGACGCGAGCGGGGGTGACCCCGTCGACGATTTACCGTCGATGGGGCGACCTGCCCAGCCTGTTGGCCGACGTGGCCGTCGAGCGGATGCGCCCGGACACGGGACCTGTGGATACCGGCGATTTGCAATCGGACCTCGAAGCGTGGGCGCAGCAGTACTATGAAGAAATGTCGTCGGTACCGGGGCGCGCGATGATGCGCGATGTCATCGCGTCGAGCGATGAGCGCCGACCGATGCAATGCAGCGCATTGATACGCGAGCAATTACAGATACTCGTCGAGCGCGCGCTGCGGCGGGCGTCGCCGGATGGGCGCGTTTTCCCCGAGTCGCCCGCCGTGTCGGACCCGACAGCCGAGGCGGCAATCGATCGGTCCGCTGCAGACATGATGGATCGCCTGATGGATCATCTTGTTGCGCCGTTGGTATATCGGTTGCTGTACGAGACGCAACCGATGTCGGAGGCCTGGATCAAGCGCCTGGTCCAGGAAAGTCTATGCGCCTCGCCCGTTCGTGGTTAACCCGGGGCCACGACGGTGCGATAAGGCGACGATGCCCGCGGCGCCGATCGCGCGTTGACAGTATGGTTGTCGCACTTCTATCATCGCCCAAAGTGTTCGATTGGTGAATTTTTGTTCTCACAGCGAACTTATGATTCACATAAGACTTCACATAAGACGATAGGGCGACACAATGTCTTCTTCCCTGGCATTCGGGCGATTGACCGATCCGCTCTACGCGAACCCCGCCGTCATTGCGATATGGGCCGGGGACACCAGCCTGCAGCGCATGTTGGACGTGGAAGCGGCGCTGGCGCATGCGCTGGCCGCCGCCGACGTGATTCCATCGCGCGCTGTCGCACCGATCGTGCAGGCT
>CAWUJR010000632.1:0-2473 GCA_963922375.1 uncultured Robbsia sp. | reverse complement strand
CGCCGTCGCTCCGAGCGCTGTGCGAGGATCAGGCAGACGCCCGCCACCGCCAGCAGCAACGCAGCACACAGCAGCAACAGACGCGCGCTCATTATTTTCTCCCGAACCAGCCACCGCCGCCGCGCGGCGACGGATCGATCGCAGGCGCAGCGGGCTCCGGTTCGATCATGTTCGACGGCAACAACTGATCGCGATATTTCGCGAGCTTCGGCGAGTGCGGTGCCACCCCCAGGGAATGCCAAACATCCGTCTCCGTCCCCTCAGGCGAGGTGAGCATTTCATGATGGTACAGTTCCTGGGTGGTCACGATATTGTCGCCAAAGCCGGTGACTTCCGTCAGCGATAAAATGCGCCGCTGACCGCCCGACAGACGGCCAATCTGCACGATAAAATCCAGCGCGCTCGCAATCTGCCGACGCAGACTGCCTTCGCTGCCGGTGTACCCGGCAAAGCCCGCGAGCATCTCGATGCGATACAGACATTCGCGCGGTGAATTCGCATGAATCGTCGCCATCGAACCGTCATGCCCGGTATTCATCGCCTGGAGCATTTCGAGCACTTCGGCGCCGCGCACTTCGCCCACGATGATGCGGTCCGGACGCATCCGCAAGCTGTTGCGGATCAGATCACGAATCGAGATCGCCCCCACGCCTTCGAAACTGCCATGACGGGTTTCCAAGCGCACCACATGGGGATGATGCAGCGATAATTCCGCTGTATCCTCTACCGTCACGATGCGTTCGGCCTCGTTGATGAAATGCGCCAACGCGTTGAGCAGGGAGGTTTTTCCCGAACTGGTGCCGCCGGATACGAGAATGTTGCAGCGCCCCTTGACGGCCATTTTCAGCACTTGATAGACCGACTTATCCATCGTGCCCATCGCCAGCAACTCATCCGGTGTCAACGGCGTTTGACGGAACTTCCGGATCGACACCATCGGCCCGTCCACGGCCAGCGGCTCGATCACCACATTCAAGCGACCGCCATCGGGCAGGCGCGCGTCCACCATCGGGTTCGATTCGTCGATACGCCGCCCCAGCGGCGCGAGCACGCGACGCACGATCCGTAGCACGTGCTGGTTATCGGCAAAGCGTAACGCTTCCTTTTTGAGGATCCCGCGACGCGACACGAAGACGTTGTCGAAGCCGTTGATCAGAATGTCTTCGACCGACGGGTCCTGCAGCAAGTCTTCCAATGGACCCAGGCCGACCAACTCTTTCGTCAACGCATTGACCACCACCTTCAATTCGTTCTCGTTGATCGGCACGCGGCGCAGACGCACATACGCATCCACCTCCAGTTCGACGAACTGTTCGATTGCACGACGAGACCAGCGGCCAAATTCCGTGCCGAGCTCTTCGATGCGGCTCAGCAAGTGCGCATGCACCGCCGCTTTCAATTCGACGAATCGTTGCGAATGAACGAAACTAGACGCGTTGTCGTCGGCGAATTCGATCTCGTTCAGCATGGCCGCCCTCCGCACTTAGTCATCTCATCCCCGCTTCCAGAGCCGGGTCACGTTCGACCAAGGACTGTTTTGCCCATTGCCATTGCCGGCCCGTTGACCGTCGCCCTCGCGCAGTATTACCGTATCGATCAGCCTTTGCACCGCACGGGTGTAGGGATCCGGTTTGCTCGCGCTCAACAATTCACCGAGCGCCGCCGCACGCCCGAGCGCCATGCGTCGATCCGGGATCTGCGCGCTCAGCGGCACTTTGAAGCGCTCGCTAAGCTGCGCCGCCGACATCCCGTAACTCTCTTCGTACCGATTCACGACCAGTCTGAGAGAACTCCGCTCAACCGAACGATCGTCGAGTTCCGACAACAAATCGGACAGCGAGATCACCGATGCGATGCCCTGATCGGTGAGCACCAGTTTGACGTCGGCGAGGGTCAACACGCTTGCGGTGAGATCATGGCTGCCCGCCCCGCCAAGATCGACCACCAGCAGATCGAAATATTTGCGAATCTGATCGACCAGCGTCACCGCATCGGCTTGCGGCAACGTACGCATCCGACTCAGATCGCCGGGCAGCGCAAGCACACTGACCCCATGCGGCGACACCGGCAGCGCGGTTCGGACCAACGTTTCGTCCAGTCGATTCAATGCACCCACCGCATCGGCAAAATCGAAACCTGCCTGCGTGTTGGTGTACAACAGGCCGTCGCCGACCGGCAAACCGAGATCGAGCAACGCGACGCGCATCGATTGTGGTTCGCCGTCCGCCATCATGGTGACCAAATGCGCAGCAAGCGTCGATGTCCCCATGCCGACCCGGGCACCGGTGATGGCCACGGTCAGCGCACGGCGGCTGGACGCATTCAGTCGTTCAGTCAGCTTGACCACCACCGAGCGCACGTTATCGGGTGCGCCGTCCAGGTCGACGAAATCGCTCACGCCGCTACGCAGCGCCATCAGCGTCATCGCCGGATCGCGCATATCGCCAACACCGATGAGCACCGCGTCAGGCAG
>CAWUJR010000631.1:0-2479 GCA_963922375.1 uncultured Robbsia sp. | reverse complement strand
AGCGTCTGGTCGCGCTGGGCTTCGGCGTGGTCACCAGCGTCCAGGGGCGCGGCGTGTTGCCGGAAGATCACCCCGCGACGCTGGGTGCCTTCAATGTGCAGTCGTCCGTGGAAGCGTTCTACAAGACGTGCGACGCGATGCTCGTGGTCGGCTCGCGACTGCGCGGCAATGAGACGCTGAAATACAAGTTGGCGCTGCCGCAGCCACTGTATCGCATCGATGCCGATGCGCTGGCGGACAACCGCGGTTACCAGAATGCGCTGTTCGTGCAAGGCGACGCGTATGCGGTATTGGATCAACTGGCGACGTTGCTCGAAGGACGGATGCAAATCGATCCGTCTTTCGCCGACGATCTGGCCGCGACCCGTGAAATCGCCGTCGGCGCTGTCGCGAAAGGCCTCGGGCCGTATAAGCGTCTGGTGGACGCGTTGCAGAAAGTCGTGGGCCGCGATTTCAACTGGGTGCGGGATGTGACGATCTCGAACAGTACCTGGGGCAACCGGTTGCTGCAAATCTTCACACCGCGTTCGGGCGTGCATGCACTCGGCGGCGGCATCGGGCAGGGCATGCAGATGGCGATCGGCGCGGCGCTGAGTGGGACCGGCGAGAAAACGGTCTGCCTGGTCGGCGACGGCGGCTTGATGGTGAACGTCGGCGAGCTGGTGACGGCCGTGCAGGAGAACGCAAACATGATGATCGTGTTGATGAACGATCAATGTTACGGCGTGATCCGCAATATCCAGGATGCCGCTTACGGGGGGCGTCGGATGTTCGTGCAGTTGCATCAACCGGACTTTTCGCAGTTCTGCGCGAGTTTTGGGATGACGCATTACCGGATCACATCGCTGGATCAGGCCGACGACATGCTACGTGCCGGTATCGCGCATCCCGGTCCGGTGATGGTCGAGGTGGATATGTTGTCGGTGGGAAGCTTCGCCGATGCATTCGCCGGTCCGCCGGTGAAAAAGCCCGAGCCGAAGGAGCCGGAATATGCGTGATGCTTGCTGCTCTTCGCGACCTGCGCCACTGCGCGTGGCACTGATCGGTTTCGGCGCGATCGGCTCCGCCGTCTATCGTGCGATGAACGTGACGGCATTGGTGTCATCCGATGCGACCGATGCGACCGATGCGACCGATGCGGCGGTGACTGCAGCGCCACGCGGTTCGATGAATCGCTATGCGAATGCATTGCAGATTACGCATGTCGTCGTGCCCGAACGCTATGTGACCTCGGTGCGAGAAACGCTGCGTGCATTCGGCGCGACTGGTCATGAAGTCGCCGTCGTGTCGCGGGTCGCCGACATCGATCCGCTGCCGTCTTTTGCGCTCGAATGTGCGGGCCATGCAGCATTGCTCGAACATATCGTGCCGCTGCTGCAGGCCGGTGTGGATTGCGCGGTCGCATCGATCGGGGCGCTGTCTGACAGCGCGCTGTTCGAGGGACTGTCGGCCGCGGCAACAGAAGGACAGGCGACGCTGACGTTACTGTCCGGCGCGATAGGGGGCATCGATGCGTTGTCTGCCGCGAAGCTCGGCGGCCTGGACGAGGTGTTGTACATCGGTCGTAAACCGCCTGTCGGCTGGATCGGCACGCCGGCGGAGACGGTTTGCGATCTGCATGCATTAACGCAAGCGCAGGTGATCTTCGAAGGGAGCGCGCGCGACGCGGCACGTCTTTATCCGAAAAACGCGAATGTCGCGGCGACAGTGGCATTGGCCGGCCTCGGGCTGGATCGCACGATGGTGCGTTTGATCGCCGACCCGGGCGTGACGCGCAACGTTCACCGCATCAGCGCGCGCGGTACGTTCGGTGACATGTCGCTGGAAATGAGCGGCAAGCCGCTTCCGGACAACCCAAAAACCTCCGCGCTGACCGCTTATAGCGCGATGAGGGCATTACACAATCGCGTGGCCGCTTACGTGATGTGAGCGTTTGTGACCGCTTATGACTGTTACGCAACCCAGGATCCAGCAGATGAACCATCCAGACACCGGTTTGATCGCCAGCAGCGACATTTTCATCGGCGGCGAATGGCGCGCCGGACGCGGCAACGCGTACACGAGTCTTTACCCCGCCGATCAGTCGGTCAATGCCGAGATTGTCGCAGCGAATGCCGACGACGCGCGCGACGCAGTCCAAGCGGCCGATGCCGCATGGCGGCGCGCAAACTGGGCCGGATTGAAACCGCACCAGCGCGCGGCGGTGTTGCACCGCATCGCCGATCTTATCCAGGCGCGTCTTGAACCGCTTGCGCAATTGCAGCGTCGCGACAACGGCAAGCCGATCACCGAAACGCGCGGGCTGGTCGCGAGCGCGGCGAATACGTTCCGTTATTTTGCTGCTTGCGTGGAGACGCTCGAGGAATCGTTGACGCCGTCGCGCGGCGATTTCATGACGATGAGCGTGCATGAACCGCTCGGCGTCGTGGCCGCGATCACGCCGTGGAACTCACCGATTGCGTCCGACGCGCAGAAAATC
>CAWUJR010000630.1:0-2482 GCA_963922375.1 uncultured Robbsia sp. | reverse complement strand
GAACGCGTGGTGACGATCCGCCCGCTCGCTGGCACCCGCCCGCGCGGTGCGACGCCAGAAAGCGATGCCGCGCTGGCAACGGAATTGCTCGCCGATCCGAAAGAGATCGCCGAGCATGTGATGCTGATCGATTTAGCACGTAACGATGTGGGCCGCATTGCGAAAACCGGGACCGTCTCGGTCGTCGACAAAATGCAGATCGAAAAATATTCGCACGTGCAGCATATCGTCAGTGCGGTGGAGGGGCATCTGAAACCGGGGCTGTCGAATTTGGACGTGCTGCGGGCAACCTTTCCGGCCGGCACATTGAGCGGTGCGCCGAAGGTGCGCGCGATGGAGTTGATCGACGAGCTCGAACCGGTAAAACGCGGCCTCTACGGCGGTGCAGTGGGTTATCTGTCGTTCACCGGCGAAATGGATCTGGCCATCGCGATTCGTACCGGCATCATCAAGAACGGCAATCTATACGTCCAGGCTGCAGCAGGCGTCGTCGCCGATTCGGTTCCCGAGGCCGAATGGCAGGAAACCGAGAACAAAGCGCGCGCGGTGCTCAGAGCGGCAGAAAAAGTGCAGGACGGACTGGATATGGAGTTTTGACATGCTGCTGATGATCGACAACTACGATTCGTTTACCTTCAATCTGGTCCAGTATTTCGGCGAACTGGGCGTGGATGTGCGCACGGTGCGTAACGACGAGATCAGTCTGGGTGAGATCGCGGAACTCGCCCCCGATCAAATCTGCCTGTCGCCGGGGCCGAGCGACCCGCAACATGCGGGCGTGACGCTGCAAGTGCTGAAGGAATTCTCCGGCAAGCTACCCATTCTGGGCGTGTGCCTAGGTCATCAAGCGATCGGCGAAGCATTCGGCGGCCGGGTGATTCGCGCGAAAACCGTGATGCACGGCAAGGTCAGCGAGATCGATACCGATCAACAAGGCGTTTTTGCGCATCTGCCGAAGCGCTTTACGGTGACCCGTTACCACTCGCTGGCAATCGAACGCGAAACGCTGCCCGATTGCCTGGAAATCAGCGCGCAAACCGACGACGGCGAAATCATGGGCGTTCGCCATCGGACGCTGCCGGTAGAAGGGGTGCAGTTCCATCCGGAGTCCATTCTGAGCGAACATGGTCACGCGCTATTGCGCAACTTTGTGCAGCGCTGATTGCAACCCTGTTTGCAACACCGATTGCAACCCTGACTGCGACATCGATCGCAACGCTGCGCGCCCCTCCGATCCGCTCGGGGACCTGCTCACTGACGCGCTGATGGCGATACTGCATTCCGTGCCGCCATCAGCCTAACCAAAAGATCCGTCACACCATGCCTATCAGTCCTCAAGAAGCGCTGCAGCGCACGATCGAGCATCGCGAGCTCTTCCACGACGAGATGGTGCATCTGATGCGCCTGATCATGCGCGGCGAGATGGCGCCGACGATGGCCGCCGCACTGCTGACCGGCTTGCGCGTGAAAAAGGAAACGATCGGCGAGATCACCGCTGCGGCCACCGTGATGCGCGAATTCGCCCATCACGTCCCGGTGGAGGACAGGAGCCATTTCGTCGATATCGTGGGCACCGGCGGCGATGGCGCCCATACCTTCAATATTTCGACGGCCTCGATGTTTGTAGCCGCCGCTGCGGGGGCCAAGGTCGCGAAGCACGGCAACCGCAGTGTATCGAGCACCTCGGGGAGCGCCGATGTACTGGAATCGCTCGGCGTCAACTTGATGATGTCACCCGAACAGGTGGCCGCATCGATCGCCGAGACCGGCATGGGCTTCATGTTTGCGCCGAATCATCATCCGGCGATGAAGAACATTGCCGCCGTGCGGCGTGACCTCGGCGTGCGGACGTTGTTCAATATCCTGGGCCCATTGACGAATCCAGCCGGCGCACCGAATCAGCTGATGGGGGTTTTTCATCCAGACTTGGTGGGTATCCAGGTTCGCGTGATGCAGCGTCTGGGCGCGCAGCATGTGCTGGTGGTGCATAGTCTGGATGGCATGGACGAAATTTCGCTCGGTGCCGGCACCATGGTCGGCGAGCTGCGCGACGGCGAAATCCACGAATATGAGATCCATCCGGAAGATTTCGGCCTGCAAATGGTGTCAAATCGTTCTATCCGTGTGAACAGTCCCGAGGAATCACGTGCGATGTTGTTGGGTGCGCTCGACGACAAACCGGGACCGGCGCGCGACATCGTTGCACTCAATGCGGGCGGTGCGCTCTATGCCGCCAATATCGCCAGCTCGATCGCCGACGGCATCGAACGCGCGCGGGAAGCCATTGCGTCCGGCGCTGCGCGTGCGAAAATCGAGGCGTTGGTCCGTTTCACGCAGCATGCAGCCTCCGCCTCCGCTGCTTAATGGAAGGCGGCGTTGCTGCCCAGCGCGATCACGCTTTCACCCCTGACTTCACCTGAGCGTCCCCATGTCGAATGTTCTCGAAAAAATCGTCGCGGTCAAACGCGAAGAGATTGCCGCC
>CAWUJR010000629.1:0-2484 GCA_963922375.1 uncultured Robbsia sp. | reverse complement strand
GTCGGTGCCGCAAGCGAAATCGGCAGTCGTCGTCGCGGAGCGTGCGGAAGCCGACGCGACGCAGACGTTAGCAGGCATAGAAGCACGGTTCAACAGCGAGGCCGCCCGTGCGCGACTGCTGCAGGAGCAGGTACAGAACGCGACGTCTGCTTATCGGGATCCGCTACGGCAGCAAGAGCGCGAACAGCGTGCGAGCCGGCTGATCGAGCAGCGCAGCCTGAGCGACGATCTTGCGCGCCGCGTCGACGCTGCCGAGCAGGCGTTCAATGCGCAACGCAGCGATCTGGTCGAGCAGGATCTCCTGCGTTTCGAACGTTCCGCGGCCATCGTGCGAGAGGCGCATCAGACCCGCCACAACCAAATATTGACGCTCGCCGGTAAACTCGAACAGGCCGGTGCCAGAGGGGTCGGCGAAGCGTTGATGCGCGCTGAGGCCGATGTGGCCCGATACACACGCCGACGCGACGAGATCGCGTTGCGCGCGGCCAGTCTGGACCTTCTGTCCACGCTGCTGCGTGAAAAGCGCGACGCCGCGACGCTGCGGTTGCAGGCACCGCTCGCGCGCCGCCTGAATCATTACCTGGCGCTGCTGTTTCCGGGCGCCCAATTGCGTTTGGGCGACGACCTGTTGCCGGTCGATCTGCATCGAGCGGGGACGCAGGACGCGTTGTTGAGCCTGAGTTTCGGCACGCGTGAACAGTTGGGATTGCTGAGCCGTCTTGCGTACGCCGATTTGCTGCGCGAGGCGGGGCGGCCGACGTTGTTGGTGCTCGACGATGCATTGGTGCATGCCGACAGCGGCCGACGCAATCTGATGAAGCGGGCGCTATTCGACGCGGCGTCGCGGCATCAAGTGTTGATGTTCACCTGTCATGCCGAGGATTGGCAGGATCTGGGCGTGCCGCAGCGATCGCTGGACGCGTAGGCGAGGGGATCTGTCGTGCGCGACCGCGCCGACCGAAAGGCGCTCACGGCAACTGATCCGGATGGCTCACGCAGAAGCGGATGGCTCCATTGCGTTTGGCTTCGTACATGGCGCGGTCGGCGCGGGCTAGCAGGCCCATTGCCGTAGTCGGGCGCACGCCGCCGGGGGGGTGAGGTTCAACGCTTTCTGCATTTTCACCGCCACCGCTGCCGCCATCGCCACCATCGCCACCGTCGTACGGTGCGATACCGATACTGGTTCCCATGCGCATACGCCTGCCGTCGACATCGAAAGGTGCATCGAAGACATGCAGGATATGACTTGCTACCCGCATCGCTTCCACGCGCACATCGTACAAATCATGCAGGACGATGACGAACTCGTCGCCGGCCAGCCGCGCGACGACATCGTCGGTTCGCACCGACGCGCGCAGCCTGTCGGCGACACGCTTTAGCAACAGGTCGCCGGTTGCATGACCAAAGGAGTCGTTGACCTGCTTGAATCCGTCGAGATCCAGGAAGAGTATGGCGAGCTCCGATCCCGGCGCAGCCCGCGCCATGGCATCGGTCAGATGGATCAACAGGGCGCGCCGGTTCGGCAGCGACGTCAGCGCGTCCTGCAACGCAAGCTCGGTCAGCGACGATTCGAGGCGTTTCTGCTCGGTCACATCGTAGCTGACTACATAGAACCCGCTGACCTTGCCGTCGTGCCAATGCGGAATGTAGCTCGCGCTCCAGATACGGATTTCGTCTTCGCGCGTCACGTCGCCCTGATAAACCAGATTGTCCTTGGTCACCCGTTCACCGGCGAGCGCGCGCTCGAAATACGGCATCAATTCCGCCATCAGGGTCGGCGATACGACGTCCGCGACGCGCTGTCCTTTCAATGTCGACGGGTCGCAATGTAATACTTCACCGTACGTCGCATTATTGAATTGGTAGCGCAACTCGGTGTCGATGTCGCCGATCAGCACGGGCAGGTTATCGGTGATCGTCCGCAAGGTCTCCCGGCTACTGAGCAGCGCAGCCTCCACGTGTTTCCGGTCATCGATGGTGCGGTCGCGCTCATCGATCGCGGCGGCGAGTTCCACATTGACCGCCTGCAATTCCGCCGTGCGGCGCACGACACGGGCCTCCAGATCGGCCCGCAGATCTGCGAGCGCATTGGCGGCCTCTCGGCGCGACGTGACTTCTTCCGCGACCAAAACGAAGTGCAGTGGTTCGCCGTCGAGTGTGCGCGCGAGCGATACAGCACCATTGATCCACACCGTTTCGCCACTGCGATGCACGTAGCGCCGTTCCGCCGTGTACGAATCGATTTCGTTGTTGATCAAGCGGCGGCTGTCGCGCATCGCGGTCTCGCGTTCTTCCGGGACCAGGAATTCGCTGAAATAGTGGTCGTGAATGTCGGCTGCGGTGTAGCCCAGCATCGCAGCAAACCGCGGATTCACCTGCAGATAACGGCCCTCGGCATTCAGGACTGCGAAGCCGACAGCGGCTTGCTGAAATGCAGCCTGAAAGATCGCTTTCGTCTCGTCGAGCGCGCGGGCATCGGCCTTG
>CAWUJR010000628.1:0-2485 GCA_963922375.1 uncultured Robbsia sp. | reverse complement strand
GCGCTGCCGGTCATGATGCAGCGCACGCCGTGGCGATCGCGCCGGCAGACCAGCGCGCATTGGACGCGTATGCCGATGCGATCGGCCTGGCGTTTCAGGTGGTAGACGATATTCTCGACGTGACGGCAGATTCCGCCACATTGGGGAAGACGGCGGGCAAAGATGCTGCCGCCGATAAGCCGACCTATGTGTCGATTCTGGGTTTAGAGGCATCGCGGGAGCTTGCGAAAAGCCTGCGCGCCGATGCGCACCGGGCGCTCGAACCCTTTGGCGCACGGGCCCTCAGGTTGACTCAACTGGCCGACTTGGTCGTTGAGCGCGCATACTAAGAAGCGTCCGTGAATCGCCGCGTCGCTCCGCGGTGAAAACGGAAGCCGGCCGCTTGCTGAAAAGCGGCCCTCATACTGGATTGTCATGTACGACTTGCTGAAAACTATCGATGACCCGGCGGACCTCCGCCAACTCGACACGGCCGACCTGCGTCCGTTGGCCGATGAGTTGCGTGAATTCATTCTGCAAAGCGTCTCGCAGACCGGCGGCCATCTGTCGTCGAACCTCGGCACCGTCGAGCTGACGATCGCACTGCACTACGTGTTCAACACGCCTTACGATCGTGTGGTCTGGGACGTGGGTCATCAGACCTATCCGCACAAGATTTTGACGGGGCGCCGCGATGCGATGCCGACCCTGCGTCAATTGGGTGGGATTTCCGGTTTTCCACGTCGTGCGGAATCCGAGTACGACACCTTCGGCACCGCCCACTCGAGCACATCGATCTCGGCGGCGATCGGGATGGCCGCCGCCAGCCGCCTGAAGGGCGAAGATCGCACCGCGATCGCGGTGATTGGCGACGGCGCGATGACCGCCGGCATGGCCTTCGAGGCGCTGAACAACGGCGGCGTGTCGGACGATCTGCCGCTGCTGGTGATCCTGAACGACAACGATATGTCGATCTCGCCGCCGGTGGGTGCATTGACCCGCTATCTGGCCCGTCTGATGTCGGGGCAGTTCTACGCTGCCGCCCGCAAGGGGGTAGGCCGGGTATTGAGCGTGGCGCCGCCGATGCTGGAATTGGTGCGCAAATTTGAAGAGCACGCGAAGGGCATGGTCGGCCCGGCAACGATGTTCGAAGAGTTCGGTTTCAACTACATCGGTCCGATCGATGGGCACGACCTGGATTCGCTGATTCCGACATTGCAGAACATCAAGGCGTTGAAAGGCCCGCAGTTCCTGCACGTGGTCACCCGTAAAGGCCAGGGCTACAAGTTGGCTGAGGCCGATCCGGTGCTGTATCACGGTCCTGGCAAGTTCAACCCGGCCGAAGGCATCAAGCCGGCGGCAGCGGGCAAGAAGACCTACACGCAGGTGTTCGGTGAATGGCTGTGCGATATGGCTGAGCTGGATGCGCGTATCGTCGGTATCACGCCGGCCATGCGTGAAGGGTCCGGGATGGTCGAGTTCGAGCGTCGTTTCCCGGATCGCTATTTCGACGTCGGCATCGCCGAGCAGCATGCGGTGACCTTTGCCGGTGGCCTGGCGACGGAAAATATGGTGCCCGTCGTTGCAATCTATTCGACGTTCCTGCAGCGTGGTTACGACCAGTTGATTCATGACGTCGCACTGCAGAATCTCCCGGTTGTGTTCGCGATCGATCGCGCCGGGTTGGTGGGTGCCGATGGAGCGACCCATGCTGGCGCCTATGATCTGGCATTCATGCGCTGCATCCCGAACATGACGGTGATGGTCCCCGCCGACGAGAACGAGTCGCGTCAGATGCTGTATACGGCTGCCCGTCTGGGCACGCCGGCAGCAGTGCGCTACCCGCGCGGCGCCGGTACCGGTGTCGCCACCGTTAAGCAGATGACCGGCGTTCCGGTAGGAAAGGGCGAAGTTCGTCGCGAATCCACGCGTCCGAGCGGTCAACGCATCGCCATCCTCGCATACGGCTCGATGGTTGCACCCAGTGAGGTCGCCGGCGAGGCACTGGATGCGACGGTCGTGAACATGCGGTTCGTGAAGCCGATCGATGCGGAATTGCTTGCACGGATCGCCGCAACGCACGATGCGTTGGTCACGGTCGAAGAAGGGTGCCTGATGGGCGGCGCAGGTTCGGCTTGCGTCGAAAGCCTGTTGCACGCCGGCTTCTCGCTGCCGGTGCTCCAACTGGGTCTGCCGGACGAGTTTATCGACCATGGCGATCCCGCGAAGTTGCTGTCGCAATGCGGTCTGGATGCCGAAGGCATTACCGCATCGATTCGCCAGCGTTTCTTCGCCGAAGGCGACAAAGTCGTCCCGGTCCGTAAGCCGAAGCTGGTCGCTTAAGCATCAAGGGCGGACGGGTGGACGCCGCCGTGGATGGCGTCCCATCGTCATCCACGGCGCCGATTGCACCGCCGCCTGTCACGCAGGTTGCGGTTGCCCCAGCTCCCATCGCGGGCTGACCGTGAAGCGATAATCATGGCGCGCCTGTTCCGGCCAGCGGGCA
>CAWUJR010000627.1:0-2493 GCA_963922375.1 uncultured Robbsia sp. | reverse complement strand
CGTCTCCGCCGTCTCACGCAAGCGCCGCTGAAGTAACGTCCCGTCAGGCGATCCGGTAGCGCTCGCGCGATTCGCGGCTTCGGAACAGCACCAGCGTCGCAATCAAGCCGCACGCCGCGGCGAACGACAACCAGAGCCCGGGCGCCGCCTTGTTGCCGGTCCAATGGATCAGCGCCGTCGAAATGGCAGGCGTAAACCCGCCGAACAACGCGGTCGCAAAACTGTAGGCCAATGAGAAACCAGCGGTCCGTACTTCGACCGGCATGATCTCCGTCAACGCCACCACCATCGCGCCGTTATAGCTACCGAACAGGAAAGACAGCCACAATTCGACTTCGAGCAATCGGGCAAACGACGGTTCCGCGACCAGCCAGCGCATCGCCGGATAAGCGGTCAATAAGGTGAGCACGGTGAACGCGATCAGAATGGGGCGACGACCGATACGGTCCGATAACGCCCCCATGACCGGTAACCAGATCAGATTCGTGATGCCCACGCAGACGGTGACCACCAACACATCGACACTCGACAGATGCAATTCGCTCCGTCCGAACGTCGGCGTATAAGCGGTGATCAGATAAAAACATACGGTGGTCATCACGACCATCATCGTGCCGGCAATCACGATGCGCCAATTCGTCAGCATCGACCGATAGATTTCGGATACCGACGGACGATGCTTGCGGGCCTTGAACTCCTCCGTTTCCTGCAGCGAGCGGCGAATCGTGAAGATGAATGGCACGATCAGACAACCGACGATGAACGGCACGCGCCATCCCCATCGGGTCATCTGCTCGACCGGCAGCCACGCATGCAGCAAAACGCCGATCAGCGCCGCGAAGATCACCGCAACCTGCTGACTCCCGGATTGCCACGCGCAATAAAAGCCGCGATTGCCCGGTGTAGCCATCTCGGCGAGATACACCGACACCCCGCCCAACTCCACGCCGGCCGAAAAACCTTGCAACAGGCGGCCCAGCAACACCAGCAGCGGCGCGAACACCCCGATCGTCGCGTAACCCGGCACGATCGCGACCAGCAGCGTGCCGGCGGCCATCAGCATCAGCGTGAGAATCAGCCCCTGGCGGCGACCGTGATGATCGACATACGCGCCTAGAAAAATGGCGCCCAACGGCCGCATCAGGAAGCCGGCCCCGAACACCGATAACGACAACATCAACGACGCGAATTCGCTGGCGGACGGAAAGTAGGCGAGCGCGATGGCCGACGCGTAATAGCCGTAAACCATGAAATCGTACATTTCCAGGAAGTTTCCGCTCACAACGCGAAAGACGGTCCGGGCCTTATTTTCTTGCGGTGCAGTGGCTAGCATCTTTGTCTCTCTTTGCCGCGACCTATTTGCAGACGATCGTCGCCCGCTTGGCTGGCCGCCGTTCTTGTACCTCACAGGCCCCTTTCTGACGCGCTGCGCTGGGCTTCCCGCGCCATCATAAAACACGCCGCGACAAAATGCCGCTCTATCGTTTGTGTTGCCGACGATCGTGTTGCGGGGCCGTCACGCGCGGCAATGCCGCGTGACGCCTAGAGCTTCGTCTCGCGTGCGGCACGCAGGAAATGGTCGAGCAAAGGTGCAGAGTCGAGCAAGTCGTCGACCCCGTTACGATGGAATTCCGGGTGCCACTGCACGCCAACGACGAACGGTGCCTTGCGGTACCGGATCGCCTCGACGATCCCGTCCTCTGCGGACGTCGCTTCGATGGTCAAATCCCGTCCAAGTCTTTCGACGGCCTGATGATGGATCGAATTGACCCTCCCCTGCTGGCGTCCACCAAACATATCGATGAATGACGATGTCTGTGGAAATTCGATTGCGTGGCTCAGCCGGTCGTAATCGTCGTTGACGTGAACGGCGGCCATCGGCACATCGGTCGCGATGTCCTGATACAGCGTGCCGCCGAACGCCACATTGATCAGTTGGCAACCGCGACACACGCCCAATACCGGTTTGCCCGATTCGATGAACTCGTGCAGCAACTCGAGCTCGTACATGTCACGCACGCGGTCGCCCGGCCACTCGGGCCGCGTCGCCGGCTCGGCGAACGATTGGGGCGAAACATCGGCACCGCCCTGGAGCACCAGCGCATCCAAGTGTTTCGCATAGTCGCGCAGACGGATATTGCTCGGATGCAGCATGCCCTTTTGACCGACTGTAGGAACCATGAACACCAGCACGTCGCGCGACATCACCCAGTGCGAGATGGATTCCTCCAGATATTGCAGCGTCTTGCCGCGCAGTCCTTTTGCCCCCGGCTCCGGGTGAAAAATGCGCGCCGAGACGCCGATTTTCAGCGTTCGCTGCGTGATACGCTGCCCGGCACGATCGAAAATAGCGCGCGCACGGGCACTGACGATACGTCCGAGCACCCCCCACGCCGAGATCGACTGCTTCTGGTACAGCGGCGCGCCGCGTGACGAGGCCTCCGTCGTTGCGCCGGTAAAGTGCGCTTGCGAGGGCGAGGCGGACGGCGAGGC
>CAWUJR010000626.1:0-2498 GCA_963922375.1 uncultured Robbsia sp. | reverse complement strand
ACGTTCCATATCGAAGACATTCAGGATCAGGTCGAACTCGCATTGATGCGTGAGGGTGAGCACAATGTGGCGCGTGCCTATGTGCTGTACCGCGAGAAGCGGGCGCAAGAGCGGTTGAATGCGGTGCCGGTGCATCCGGAATCGCAGATCAATGTGATCGATGGCGACTATCGCGGTCCGCTGAATCTGGTCGCGCTGCATGCATTGATCGCATCGGCTTGCGTGAATCTGGGCAGCGCGGTGTCGGCCGAGCCGATTCTGGCGGAGACCATCAAGAATCTGTACGACGGCGTGCCGATGAGCCAGGTCTATGATTCGGCGGTGCTGGCGTCGCGCACGATGATCGAGCAAGACCCGGCCTATAGCCAGGTCACCGCGCGCATTCTGCTGCATACGATCCGTCGTGAAATCCTGGGCGGCGAAGTCACGCAAGAGCAGATGGCGACGCGTTATGCGGCGTACTTCCCGACGTTCCTGAAGCGGGGCGTCGAGGCCGAGTTGCTCGACGAGAAGCTGCTGAGCTTCGATCTGCCGCGTCTGGCCGCTGCGCTGAATGCCGACCGCGATCTGCAGTTCGGGTATCTGGGTCTGCAAACGCTGTACGACCGCTACTTCCTGCATCATGACGGCGTGCGCATCGAGATGCCGCAGGCGTTCTTCATGCGCGTGGCAATGGGCCTGGCGTTGAACGAAACCGATCGCGAAGCGCGTGCGATCGAGTTCTATAACGTGCTGTCGAGCTTCGACTTCATGAGCTCGACGCCGACACTGTTCAATGCCGGCACGCGCCGCTCGCAACTGTCGTCCTGCTATCTGACGACCGTGTCCGACGACCTCGAGGGCATTTATGAAGCGCTGAAGGAAAACGCGCTGCTGTCGAAGTTTGCCGGTGGTCTGGGCAACGACTGGACGCCGGTGCGGGCGTTGGGATCGCATATCAAGGGCACGAACGGCAAGTCGCAAGGCGTCGTGCCGTTCTTGAAGGTGGTCAACGATACGGCGGTTGCGGTGAACCAGGGCGGCAAGCGCAAGGGCGCGGTCTGCGCTTATCTGGAAACCTGGCATCTGGATATCGAAGAATTCCTCGAACTGCGCAAGAACACCGGTGACGATCGTCGTCGTACCCACGATATGAACACCGCGAACTGGGTCCCCGACCTGTTCATGAAGCGCGTGATGGAAAACGGCGAATGGACGTTGTTCTCACCGTCGACCTGCCCGGACCTGCACGACAAGTTCGGCGCGGCGTTCGAGGAAGCGTATGTGGCGTACGAAGCGCAAGCCGCGCGTGGCGAGATCAAGCTGTTCAAGAAGGTGCCGGCGAACCAGCTGTGGCGCAAGATGCTGGGCATGCTGTTCGAAACCGGTCACCCGTGGATCACGTTCAAGGATCCGTGCAACGTGCGCTCGCCGCAACGTCACACCGGTGTCGTGCACTCGTCGAATCTGTGCACCGAGATCACGCTGAACACCAGCGACGATGAAATCGCGGTCTGCAATCTGGGTTCGGTCAACCTGGTCGCGCACTTGAAGCAAATCGACGGCACGCTGCAGCTCGATCACGAGAAGCTGCAAAAGACCGTCAGCACCGCGATGCGGATGCTCGACAACGTCATCGACATCAATTACTACGCGGTCGAGAAAGCACGTAACTCGAACATGAAGCATCGTCCGGTGGGTCTGGGCGTGATGGGCTATCAGGACTGCCTGCATGCGTTGCGCGTGCCGTTCTCGTCGCAGACCGCTGTCGAGTTCGCCGACAGCTCGATGGAAGCCGTCTGCTACTACGCTTACTATGCGTCGACGCAGCTCGCCGAAGAGCGCGGTCAGTATTCGAGCTATCCGGGTTCGCTGTGGAGCCGCGGCATCCTCCCGCAGGATTCGGTCAAGCTGTTGGCCGAAGAGCGCGGCGGGTATGTGGAAGTGGATGCCTCCAGCCGGATGGACTGGACGCCGGTGCGCGAACGCGTGGCGAAGTTCGGTATGCGTAATTCGAACTGCGTGGCGATCGCACCGACCGCAACGATCTCGAACATCATCGGCGTCTCGGCGTGTATCGAACCGACGTTCCAGAACCTCTATGTGAAGTCGAATCTGTCGGGCGAGTTCACGGTCGTCAACGAGTACCTGGTACGCGACCTGAAAGCGCGCGGCATGTGGGACGAAGTGATGGTCGCCGATCTGAAGTACTTTGACGGCATGCTGTCACGTATCGATCGCATTCCGGCGGATCTGCGCGCGCTCTACGCGACCGCGTTCGAAGTAGATGCGATGTGGTTGGTCGAAGCGGCGTCGCGTCGCCAGAAGTGGATCGATCAGGCGCAGTCGTTGAACATCTTCATGGCCGGCGTGTCGGGCAAGAAGCTGGACGACGTCTATAAGCATGCGTGGTTGCGCGGTTTGAAGACGACCTACTATCTGCGCACGATGGCGGCAACGCACGTCGAAAAATCCACGGTCGCGCACGGCGCATTGAATGCGGTGCCGAGCGGTGCGAC
>CAWUJR010000625.1:0-2502 GCA_963922375.1 uncultured Robbsia sp. | reverse complement strand
CATCGTGGGCGCTCGGATCCGCTTCACCTTCCGCGCGTGCCGGGGCGCCCTCGATCACCAGCACGAATTCGCCGCGCCGGTGATTCGCATCGCTCGCCAACCAGCCAGGTCCTTCGGCCAGCGTGCAGCAATGCAGGCTCTCATGTAATTTTGTCAACTCGCGGGCAATCAACACGCGTCGGTTGCCGCCGAGTGCCTGACACGCTGCCGCCATGGTTTCCTCGATCCGATGGGGTGCCTCATACAGCACGATCGCATGCGGGTGGGACGCCAGCGCATCGAGCTGCGTCGCGCGCTGCTTGGCCTTCGATGTCAGAAAGCCGACGAAGGTAAAGGTTGCTGCCCACGCACCGGCGGCGCTGATCGCGGTCGTGATCGCACTGGCACCTGGCAACGGTACGACGCCGAAGCCTGCGGCGCGAACCGCATCGACCAGACGGCCACCGGGATCGGAAATGCCCGGCGTGCCGGCGTCGGATACGAAAGCAACGCGTTCGCCTTTTTGCAGATGGCCGATGATGCGCAGCGCTGCTTCGTTCTCGTTGTGATCGTGCGCAGCAATCATCGGTTTGGAAATACCGTAGCGCGTGAGCAATTGCGCGGTGTTGCGGGTATCTTCGGCGGCCAGAAGATCGCAGCGTTCGAGCAGATGCAGCGCCCGCAACGAAATATCGGCGACATTGCCGATGGGCGTCGCCACCATATACAACGTGGCGGCGGGGTAATGCTGGGATTGCGCAAGCGCGAGCGGATCGGTCAAAGCGAAGCGTCCTGGTACCGGAGGAAGACCGCTATTGTCGCATGAGGCTCACGATGAAAAATCCGGACGACGACGATTCTGTGGGGGCGCGGCTGCACATCGATTCGACCGCCGCGCCGCGCCCATTGAGCAAGACCGAGCGCGGTGCGATGTATGAACGGCTCGCGCAGGACTTTTTGGAGCGCGAAGGGCTGCAATGTATCGATCGGAACGTGCGGCTGTGCGGCGCGGAGTTGGATAGGGTGATGTGGGACCCCCGTGGCGTCGTCGTCTTTGTCGAAGTGCGCGCGCGGCGCAGTGCCCGTTTCGGCGGTGCTGCCGCCAGTATCGATTGGAAGAAACGCGTTCGGATCCGGCGCGCGGCGTCGGCATGGCTATGGCGTTGGCGGGGCGCTTTGCCGCGTTGTCGTTTCGACGTTGTCGCGATCGAAGGTGGCGAAGTGACCTGGTTGCGCGACGCGTTTGGAGAGAACGATTAAACGTGCGGTACACTCCTGTTTCGCGTGTGGCGGCACCCTGGCCAGATCACGCTAGAAGGGATCTTTTCCGGATGTCGATCGAAAGTATTCAAAAGCAGTTCAATGAAAGCGTCGCCGCAAAGCTCGAGGCGGTCGACGCGCTTGCGCCGGCCATTTGTGCCGCTATCGACACATTGCTGTCCGCGCTGGTGGACAACCGCAAAGTGCTGACGTGCGGCAATGGCGGTTCGGCGGCGTTGGCACAGCATTTCGCCGCGCAGTTGGTGAATCGCTATGAGCGCGACCGACCCGGCCTTGCCGGCTTGGCGTTGACGACGAACACGTCGATTCTGACCGCCACCAGCAACGACTACGACTTCACGCAAATCTTTGCGAAGCAGGTCCAGGCGTTGGGGCAAGCAGGCGACATCCTGCTGGCGATCAGTGCGTCCGGCGATGCCGCGAATGTGCTTGAGGCGGTGCATGCCGCCCATGAACGCGACATGATCGTGATTGCATTGACCGGCAACGGCGGCGGTCGCCTGCTGGATGCACTGTCCGAAACCGATGTGCACATCATGGTGCCTCATCAGCGGACCGCGCGGATTCAGGAAATCCACTTGTTGACGATTCACTGCCTGTGCGACGGCATCGACACGATGCTGTTGGGCGAAAACTGAAAATACGGAGTAATAGCCAGATGACGGTGACACGCGTCAAGAAGGGTCTCGCGAATGGTGTCGCGAAGGGCGTTGTAACGGCGGCATTGGCATTCACCATTGCCGCATCGTTGCAAGGATGCCCGCTGCTGTTGATCGGCGGCGTGGCGGCCGGCGCCGGTGGTGCCGCGATGGCGACCGACCGTCGTACGGTTGGCACGCAGATGGACGATCGGGAAATCCAGATCCGCGCAGCCTCGCAGCTCGCCAGCGACCTGCCGCAAGCCGCGCATGTCGACGTGGCGGTATTCAATCGGCGTGTCTTGATCGTCGGCGAAGTGCCCGATGCCGATTCGAAGGAACTGGCGACGAAGATCGTTCGCAATGTGGCCGACGTCGAAACCATCGTCAATGAGCTGGCCATTCAGCCCGCGAACCTGATGAGCGGCCGTTCGCGCGACACTTTCATTACCAGCAAGGTCAAATCGTCGATCATCGCCGAAAAAGATATCTCTGCGAATGATTTCAAGGTCGTCACCGAGCGCGGCAACGTCTATCTGATGGGGCTGGTCACGCGAGACGAAGGCTCGCGCGCAGCGGACATCGCCAGCCGGGTGCCGGGCGT
>CAWUJR010000624.1:0-2512 GCA_963922375.1 uncultured Robbsia sp. | reverse complement strand
GCACGCTTCATCTGCGACTTGAAGCTCGCCGACGCGCCATCGGCGCTGCAATGCAGGATCACGTCCAAGCCGGCGCTGCGCAGGCGCTCGGCCGCAATCACCGCCCGGACCTGCGCATCGTCGCCTTGATGAATCATATAAACATCGCAGCCATCGGGGTCCGGCATCCGCTTCGCATCCTTCATCAATTCCAGAATGCGCTCGATACCCATTGCCCAACCGCACGATGGCGCATGCTTGCCACCCAGTTGCTCGACCAACGGGTCATAGCGACCGCCGCCGGCCACCGTGCCTTGCGACCCCAGTTGATCGGTGACCCACTCGAATACCGTGAGGTTGTAGTAATCCAGGCCACGGACCAGGCGCGGATTGATCTTGAACGGAATGTTGTTCGCGAGCAGCAACTTCTGCAACCCTTCGAAGTGCGCCTTCGACGTCTCGCCGAGAAAATCGAGCAACTTCGGCGCCGCATCCGCGATTGCCTGCATGGCCGGATTCTTGGTGTCCAGCACACGCAGCGGATTCGTATGCAGGCGTCGCTTGCCGTCCTCGTCGAGCTTGTCCTGGTGCTGTTCCAGATACGCAATCAACTCGCGACGATGTGCGGCGCGTTCTTCGGGCTGACCCAAGGAGTTGATTTCAAGCCGGATGCCCATCAACCCCAGATCGTCCCAGAGTCGTTGGCACATCATGATGATTTCAGCATCGATATCCGGTCCGGCAAATCCCAGCGCCTCGATACCCACCTGATGAAACTGCCGATAACGGCCACGCTGCGGACGCTCATGACGGAACATCGGACCGACGTACCACAGGCGCTTCGGGCCGTCGTACAGCAAATTGTGCTCAATGGCTGCGCGCACGACCGCCGCGGTATTTTCGGGGCGCAATGTCAGTTGCTCGCCATTGAGCGCATCGGTGAAGCTGTACATCTCTTTTTCGACGATATCGGTCACTTCACCGATACCGCGCGTGAAGAGCTGCGTATGCTCGACGATCGGCGTACGGATGTTGCGATAGCCGTACGAACGCAGCAAAGAGCGCACTGTCGACTCAAAGAATTCCCACAATGCGGCGTCCGCCGGCAGGATGTCGTTCATCCCTTTGACGCCGGTCAGCTTTTCGACGCGTTCGACTTTTTTCTTCTGTTCAGCCATGACTTCTCTGTTTCAAGCAACGCGGCCGTAGCGGCGCGTCACGTAATCACTGACGATTTGCTGGAATTCTTCGGCGATATGGTCACCGCGCAGCGTCTTGACCTTCTCGCCGTCGATGAACACCGGCGCGGCGGGCGATTCGCCGGAGCCCGGCAAGCTGATGCCGATATTCGCGTGCTTCGATTCGCCCGGCCCGTTGACGATACAACCCATCACCGCAACGTCCATTTCCTCGACGCCCGGGAATTGATCGCGCCACACCGGCATTTGTGCACGCAGGTAGTCCTGGATTTTCGATGCCAATTCCTGGAACACCGTGCTGGTCGTGCGACCGCATCCGGGACACGCAATGACCATCGGCGTAAACGAGCGCAGCCCCATGGTCTGCAGGATCTCCTGCGCGACCACCACCTCTCCGGTGCGCGCGCCGCCCGGCTCTGGCGTCAATGAGACGCGAATCGTGTCGCCGATACCGCGTTGCAGCAACACGCCCAGCGCAGCCGACGACGCAACGATTCCCTTCGATCCCATGCCCGCTTCGGTGAGCCCGAGATGCAACGCGAAATCGCAACGACGTCCGAGTTCGGTGTACACCGCGACCAGATCCTGCACATCGCTGACTTTGCAGGACAGGATGATGCGATTCTTCGGCAGGCCGAGGCTCATGGCCAATTCGGCCGAATTCAATGCGGACGAGATCATCGCCTCGTACATGACCCGCTTCGCATCCCACGGCTCGGGGCGTTGCGCGTTCTCATCCATCATCCGGGCGAGCAGATCCTGATCAAGACTGCCCCAGTTCACCCCGATGCGAACCGGCTTATCGTACTTCGCCGCGATTTCGATCATTTGCGAGAATTGCGTGTCGCGCTTCGCACCGTACCCGACATTGCCCGGATTGATCCGGTACTTCGACAACGCTGCCGCACAGTCCGGATAGTCGCGCAGCAGGATATGCCCGTTGTAATGGAAGTCGCCGACCAGCGGCACATCGATCCCCATCCGATCGAGTTGTTCGCGCACGGCCGGCACCGCCGCAGCGGCTTCCGGCGTGTTGACGGTGATACGCACCATCTCCGAACCGGCTTGTGCCAGTTCCTTGACCTGGATCGCGGTGCCGATCGCGTCGACCGTGTCGGTATTGGTCATCGACTGAACACGGACCGGCGCGTCGCCGCCGACCGTCACCAGATTGCTTCCCCAACGTACGTCGACCGGAACAGACAGGCGCCGCGGCGAGGGGCCGCCAAACATGGGTTCATTTTCGAGCTGCATTTGCTTAAGGCCTGTGGGCATGAAATGAAACGAAATCGGTATCAGTAAAACAAACAGCGCCGCGCGATGAGCCGGCCTCA
>CAWUJR010000623.1:0-2516 GCA_963922375.1 uncultured Robbsia sp. | reverse complement strand
GCGAACCGGTGTCCGGGGCGGCGTGCGCTCGGCGAGCCGGCTCAGCGTCCTGGTGGTGATCGTCCGGCGGTGTAGGAGGCAGCGATGTCATCGAAGGCGACGCGGGTCAGAAAGCGACGCCAAGCGTCAGATAAGGGCGGATGCTACGGTTCTGCAGACCATAGCCGAGGTCGATATTGATCGGGCCGACGGGACTGCGCCACCGTGCGCCCAGGCCGACACCTTGATAAAAGCGCCGCTCGGCCCAGGTATCGGACGCCGTACCGGCATCATAGAAGACGGCCGCGCCCCAGTCGTGATTGAACCAGTGCTGATACTCTGCCCCGCCGGTCACCAGGTATTTGGTCGGCAGAACGCTGCCGTCGACATTGTTGCCGATGCTCTCGTACGCATAGCCCCGTACGGACGTCGCGCCGCCGGTTCGGAACAGCAACGTTGCCGGGATCCGCAGCGACGCAGCACTCGAAAAGACGCCACCCAATTCCGTGCGCAGCAGCACGATATCGTTGCGCCCCACAGGAATATATTGGCGCGCCCGGCCGTAGACGCGGCCGAACGTGGCCTCCGACAACACGCCCTTCACCGCGAAGCCTGCCTCGACACTGATCAGGTTGCCGCTGCGCGGGAAGACCGGATCGTCGACATTGCGCCGTGCCCACGCCCACGCTGGCACCAGCGCGCGGCTGACCGTCGGCGGCCCGGCATTCTGCTCCAATCGATCCTGGTAATACATCACCGAATACGTGTAGTCGTAGAACTGCAGCGAGCGCGTGCGCTGCAACCCCGCGCGCAAGCTGTAGATCACCGTGCCTTCGTCATCGGTGCGCGTATAAGAGGCGAGCGCACTGTTCACATACGACTTGTGATCGGGCGGCATCGCCAGTTGCACCGAGCCGAACTGCGTCGTCTGTTCCAGACGTCCTTGCACGGTGAACACATAGGCGCGATTGAACACATCGTTATACGAATACGCGCCCTCGATACGTGCGCCGCGATCGGTCGAATAACCGACGCCCGAGCGCACACTGTGAAATTGGTATTCGTTGACTTTGACATTGACCGGCGCGACCGCGCCCAGCTTCGGGTCGGCTTTCGGGTCGACCGTGGTGTCCACTGCCACGCTCGCGTAGTACGGCGTGTTCTGCACCTGACGCTGCAACTCCTGCACCCGGGCGGCGTTATAGATCTCGCCTTCGTGTAGCGGATTGACATTGTCGATGATCGATCGCGGATAACGCTTGGTGCCGGTGACCGTCATCGGCCCCAAGTGAAACGTCGGCCCGCTGTCGAACACCACGGACAAGGCCGCGGTATGCGTACGCGGATCGATCCGCGCTTCGGAATGCGCGATCTTCGCGCCCAGATAGCGCTGCGCACGCAGCACCTTCAGCGATGCCTGTTTCGCGCTATCCCACGACGATTGATCGAACGGGTCGCCCTGCTGCAGCGTCCACGCCAGGCGCGTCGCGATTTCTCGCGCCGGTGCCTCGGTGCCGATCGGACCGGTGAATGATAACGCCACCGAGCCGATTGTCGTTTGCGGCCCCGGCACCACCGTCAACGTGACCGATTTCTTGTCGCCCTTCGTGCGCACGTCGGTCTGCACGACCGGCGTGAAATAGCCGGCCGTCTGCACCAGTTCGCGGGCCTGCTGCGGGGCGGCGGTCACCAGAAAATTGATTTGATCGTTGTCGATATCTCGGCGCTTGGCGAAACGCGTCAGATCCAGATTTTGCTTGAGCAACTTCTTGATCGCCCGCGGCGCGTCAATGTCGACCGAATACCCGGCCGCCCACGCCGTAGGCGTACCAGCGAACATCGACATCACCATGAGCGCGAGCCATAGCATCGGTGCTCGCGTCGGTGTTCTGCTCGCACCCCGCCCGTTGCCGCTGCATTCGCTTCCCGCCAAACAATGCTCCCGTGTTGCTGGCGCATTGGCTCCAGCGATCAATGAATCGGTGCCTATTTCACCATAAATGACGCCACGATGCGCGTGCTTCTGGCATTTTTCAGAGCACATCGCGCACTTCCTGCAAATTCACGGCAGCGTTCACCGGATACGCTAAAATAGCTGACGAGTAGTTCTCCACCTCGCTTTTCGACAGGGTCGATCATGTATCAGTCCGACATCACCGCCTTCATCAATTCGATGAAGGAGAAGAATCCGAAGCTCGATCGCCAGCAGCAGCTCGGCCGCGCGCTGCTGTGGGACAAGAAACCCATCGACCTGGAACAGCGCGCGAATGAAACGCATTCGCGCGTCCAGCAAACGCCCTACGTCTACTATCAGACGTTCTGACGATGTCGGATCCCAACCGGAGCCCGGCGCAGTCCGATCTGCCCGCCGCTCCGGGGGCGGATCACCCTGATCCGAATGCGGGCGTGTCGATCGATTCCGTTGATCCTGCGGGCTTAGCGCGCGCAGCTGCTGCCCACCATGTCGGGAGCCGCCAGGTCGGCAGCAGCCGTGTCGCTGCCAGCGAAGACGCGATTGCGGCGGTGTTGGCGGCTAA
>CAWUJR010000622.1:0-2522 GCA_963922375.1 uncultured Robbsia sp. | reverse complement strand
TCGCCCCGATAGAACAAATATCTGAAATTGTGAAAGCCGATATTTTCGACTTCCGACTTCTGCCGGGTGACCGTTTCAGCGAAGGCGATATCGCCACGCGCATGCAGGTCAGCCGGACGCCCGTGCGTCAGGCATTGTTCTGGCTGCAGGGAGAAGGCTATGTCGATGTGCACTTTCGCAGCGGCTGGCAGGTCCGCGAGTTCGACTTCAAATATTTCGAGGATCTGTACGAGATTCGCGTCATGATGGAAACGTCCGCGATACAGAAAATCGTCGAGACGGGGCAGGTATCGCGCCTGGATGCGTTACGGGCGATCTGGTGTGTGCCGGAAGACGCACGTGAGCGGGAAAGCCACATCGTGGCCGGCTATGACGAGGCGTTCCACGCGGGATTGGTGGCCGCTGTCGGCAACGCCGAGATGGTTCGTATCCATCAGGATGTCACCGAGCGGATCCGCATCATACGACGACTCGACTTCACGAAGGAGCCAAGAATCGATGCCACCTATCGCGAACATAAACAGATCCTCGATGCACTGTACGCAGGAGAGGCGGCGCAAGCGCAGTCGATGATTCGCGACCACATCGCGGAGAGTCAGGCCGAAGTGAAGCGCATCACGTTGTACACGCTCCAAACCGCCCGCGCGCAGTATGCGGAGTCTGCGGACAACACGACCCACGATGCGCCACGGTAAGGTATCCAGGCCATGCACCACGGTTATGCACCAACCTGATGCACCCGCTTCCTGTTTGCACCGTCAGAAAGCGCAGGTTCTATTGCCCTACCGGCAATGCGTCAAATAACGTATAGCCGTACGCGTTGGCCCATAAGTTGCATAGGGGAAATGTCTTGTATCCAAGATGATATCCAACCTCTGACAGACAAAGGACGGCAATGAACAAGCGCGCGTTTTTGAAGATGGCTTCCGCGGCGGGGGCCGCGAGCGTAGCAGCAAAGATCCCGTCAGCGTTGGCGCAAGGCGCCGACACCGGCCCGATCAAGGTAGGTATTCTGCACTCGCTGTCCGGCACGATGGCTATTTCCGAGACGTCGCTGAAGGACGTCGCGTTGATGACCATTGCGGAAATCAACGCGAGCGGTGGCGTACTTGGACGACAGATCGAGCCGGTCGTCGTCGATCCGGCATCGAATTGGCCATTGTTCGCAGAGAAAGCGCGTCAATTGATTTCGCAAGACAAGTGCGCAGTGGTGTTCGGCTGCTGGACGTCTGTCTCGCGGAAATCGGTGCTTCCGGTCTTCGAGGAATTAAACGGCCTATTGTTCTACCCGGTGCAATACGAAGGCGAAGAAATGTCGCGCAACGTCTTCTACACGGGTGCGGCGCCGAATCAGCAGGCATTGCCGGCGACGGAATATTTGATGGGCCCGGAAGGCGGCAGCGCAAAGCGCTTCTTCCTGTTGGGAACCGACTACGTGTACCCGCGTACGACGAACAAGATTCTGCGCTCGTTCCTGCACTCGAAAGGCGTCGCGGACAGCGATATTCAGGAGGTCTACACGCCGTTCGGCCATAGCGATTATCAGACCATCGTCGCCAACATCAAGACCTTTTCGCAAGGCGGCAAGACCTGCGTGATCTCGACGATCAACGGCGACTCGAACGTGCCGTTCTACAAAGAATTGGGTAACCAGGGCCTGAAAGCGACCGACGTGCCGGTGGTGGCATTCTCAGTGGGCGAGGAAGAACTCCGCGGTATCGATACGAAGCCGCTGGTCGGCAATCTGGCTGCATGGAACTACTTCATGTCGCTGCGCAATCCGGTCAATACGAAGTTCAAAAAGCAGTTCGCGGACTGGGTCAAGAAGAACAACTTGCCGGGCGGAGACAAGCGCGTCACCAACGATCCGATGGAAGCCACCTATGTAGGCATGCATATGTGGCGTCAGGCTGTCGAAAAGGCGAAGAGCACGTCGGTCGACAAAGTGCGGACCGCGATGATCGGTCAGAAGTATGCCGCACCGTGCGGCTTCACGCTGGAAATGGACGGCAATCACCACCTGCACAAGCCGGTCATGATCGGTGAAATTCGCGCCGACGGTCAGTTCAATGTCGTATGGCACACGAAGACGACGATTCGCGCCCAACCGTGGAGCCCGTACATCCCGGGTAATGAGCATAAGCCGGACGTGGTTGCCAGCGCCACCCCGATCGCCGATTTGTTGCAACGCCTCGCCTGATCTGTCCATCGGATAGGTAGGGCCCGCGCCGGCTACACGCCCCGCATCGTAGCGGTCCATCGCGGACCGCGGATGCGGTGACAGGTGAGCCGGCGCCGCCAATATTGCATGGCGATATTCAACATCAGCCCGCAGATTTCCCCGTAAAGAGCCGAACATGACGCTAACCCAGATTGGCATCGCCTCGATGACCGCGCGGCGCGCCCCGGCCACCGCGTCGCTCGCGCCATTGCCGACAATCGGCCCTTCGCCTTCATTCGAAGGCTTTTCCTCACGACCGATGGTGGGAGCCTCCCGTCGGCGAAGCGCGCAGCCGACGAGA
>CAWUJR010000621.1:0-2525 GCA_963922375.1 uncultured Robbsia sp. | reverse complement strand
TCGCGCCAAACGCACGATGGCCTTCATGGCGTTGTGCGCAGCCGTTCATGGGTGCCACGCTGTCGGCCGCCGTCGCGCTTGCCCACGCCCAGACCACACCTGCCGCAATCCGCCCCAACGCCACGATCGCGACCACCCCATCCATAGGCGACGCTGAAAATGCCGGCCATGTCGCACGCACGAATGACGACACCAAGCTGCCGACTGTCACAGTCACCGCCACTCGGCGCAACGAATCGGCCCAAAAGGTGCCGATTGCGCTGAGCGTAGTCAGCGGGCAGGACATGGCGCGCTCCGGCAGCAACACGGCGCAATCTCTCGTGACCGCAGTGCCGGAGCTGACATTCAAACCGTCGCTGTCGAGCAAGGATACGACGCTGACGATCCGGGGCATCGGCACCAATTCCACATCGCCTGGGGTCGAACCGTCGGTCTCGACGGTTGTCGATGGCGTCGTCTATGCGCGTCCGGGGCAGGCGACGCTCGACCTGCTCGATGTCGATCATGTGGAAGTCTTGCGCGGGCCGCAAGGCACGTTATTCGGCAAGAACGCGACAGCCGGGGTGATCAATATCGTGACGCAAGATCCGGAGACGTTGCGCACCGGTTATGTCGACACGCAAATCTATCAAGGCGGCGAACAGCGCGTTCGCGCAGGCGTCAGCGGCACCCTGTTGCCAGGACTCTTGACCGGATCGTTCACGGCACTCTACGGGCGCTACGACGGTAACGTCAAAAACGTCTTCAACGGCGAGGAGATCAACGGCTATAACCACAAAGGCATGCGTGCAAAATTTGTGCTGACGCCGACGAGCGACATCAAGGCCACGTTCATCGCCGACTATATGTATGCGCATGATTCGTTTGCTGCCGGCGTCATCGGCAAGACGACGACTGCCGCATACGGTGCGGCACTTTCGCCGGTCGTACCGAGCCTGCAGAATCGCGACGTCAACTACCGCTACGGGCCGGCATCGATGGATACGAACTGGGGCTTGTCCGGGCAGGTGGACTGGAACCTCGGCAGCGGCTATACATTGACATCGATCTCCGCGTATCGGCAATGGCTCAATCAGCAGCGAACCGATGAAGCCTGGGTACCCGATGTGTATCAACAGATCGCGAGTTCGAACGATCGCGGCGATCTGGGCTTCACGCAACTGTCGCAGGAACTGCGGTTCAGTTCGCCGAAAGGCGGATTTTTCGATTACGTCGCTGGCCTCTACGCATTGCATACTCAGGATGATGAGCACTACAACCGGTCCGTTGTCACCTGCACGAATTCAAGCGCCGCGAGCAGCGTATCGGGTTTGACGCCCTGCTTCTCCGGCTCGTCTACGTTGACGCCGACGACCGGCGACGCGCTGTTCGATACGATGACGAACAGTCTTGCCGCGTACGGCGAAGGCACTTTCCATCTGACGCCCCGGCTGCGCGTGCTCGCCGGTGCGCGCGTCACGCACGATCAAGTGCGTTACCACTTCGAGCGCACCTCCACTTCCACAAACGCGGTGTCGGGAATCAATCCGTCGTTTGCCTCGTCTGGATCGACGACGGCCACCGGGGCGTCGGGACGCACCGGTCTCGAATTCGATCTCACGCCGAACGTGATGCTGTATGCCACCTATTCTCACGGCTATAAGGGGCCCGCCTTCAATGTGTTCTTCAATATGCAGCAGCGCGACACGCCCGCCTTGCGGCCGGAGGAATCGAATTCGTATGAAATAGGCGCCAAGATGCAGACGCCGAATCGTCGCTGGACCGCGAATATCGCAGTGTTCGATACGCACTATCTGAATTATCAAGCCAATTATTACGATACCGTCGCGGGCCAGGTCGTGACCCGTTTGATCAACGCCGGCACGGTATCGACCCGCGGCGTCGAACTGGATCTGGGCGCTCGCCCGTCAAGCAGTTTGCGCCTGAACGGCGGTCTGGCGCTGACCGATGCGCATATCGATCAGTTCGCCTGCCCGGCGGGCGCACAGGCAAGCTGCAATGTGAACGGCAAGACGCTTCCTTTCTCGCCGACGTTCAAAGCCAACCTCTCCGCGAACTATCGCCGGCCGCTCGGGTTCGGGCCGCAACTGGAACTGTATGCGGACTACTTCTGGCAAAGCCGTACGCAGTACGACCTTGCCCAGTCGCCGAATACCATTCAGGGCGCGTATGGCATCGTCAACGCCAGCATCGCGCTGAATTTCGATAACGGCTGGCGTGTCGCGTTGATCGGCAAGAACCTGCTCGACAAGTCCTATGTGGCAGCGATGGCGACCGGCTCCGGCTATGTCACCATCGCCGTGCCGCGCGATGCGGACCGTTACTTCGGCATTCAATTGCGCAAAGACTTTTTTTGATCGTTTCATTCGACGGGAGTGTCACTTGATGACGGCATTGACGACATGGCAGGTCGCGAAACGACTGACGCAGCGCCTGCACGGCGCCGTTGGGCGGGTTGGTGGGAAGGCTGCGGGAACGGCTAGTGGGGCGGCTAGTGGGGCGGCTAGTGGGACGGCGGGCGGGAG
>CAWUJR010000620.1:0-2529 GCA_963922375.1 uncultured Robbsia sp. | reverse complement strand
GGGCGTGATGAACGTGTGATGCGTGCGTTGCGCACCGCGTTGCTGCACTCGCAGCGTCGGTTGGAGGCCGGTCAGACCTTGCTCGCGACCATTGCCGGCGTGTCGCCGTTCGTCGGCCTGCTGGGCACCGTCTGGGGGATTTATCACGCGTTGATCGGCATCGCGGCAAGCGGGCAGCCATCGATTGCCGATGTGGCCGGCCCGGTCGGCGAGGCGCTGATCATGACCGCATTCGGTCTTGCCGTGGCGATTCCTGCGGTGGTGGCCTACAACCTGCTCGGACGTCGGGTGCGCACGCTCAGCGACGAACTCGAAGGGTTCGCGCACGACCTGCATGCGTTTCTGACCGGAGAAAGCGATGGCGTTCGGCAGGTTTGATCCGACGAGCGGCCGAAGTCTCGCTCGCGGCCAAGCCGGCCATGAGCGCCAACCGGTGTTGGCCGACATCAATATGACGCCGATGATCGACATCATGTTGGTGCTGCTGGTGGTTTTCATCATCACCGCGCCGCTGTTGTCGCATTCGATTGCGATGGATCTGCCGAAGGCGCAGGCGGCCGCGACCGCTGCCGCTGCTTCTACGACGCCCCCGGTCGCGGTGGCAATCGATGCAAAGGGTCAACTGTACTGGAACGGGCAACCGATGCCGCCCGCCGAGATGGATCAGCGGTTTCGCCAGGCCGCGGCGCAGCAGCCACCGCCCGATATTGCGTTGAGTGCCGACCAGCACACCGCGTATAGTCAGATCACTGCGGTGATGTCGTCCGCGCAGCGCGCCGGGCTGTCGCGCTTCGGTTTCGTCGTCGACAGTACCCCACGTACCCAGCCTACCCAGCGCTGAACGTACGCCGTGCCGTCACCTGTCGCAGGGTGATTGCGCGATCAGGCGGGCACGGCGCCACGGCGCCACGGTATAATCCCGCCTTTGGTCGTTCCCATCCTTTTCCGTTCGCTTTCCCGTGACGCCGATGCGTCCGGGAAACGAGCGGTATGCGCGTCGAGACGCCCCACGCCATGCAAGAGAAATACGTTCCCGCCGAAGTCGAATCTACCGCGCAAAGTCACTGGCGCGAGATCGACGCTTATCGAACCAACGAGGCCAGCGACAAGAAGAAATTCTTTTGCGTCTCGATGCTGCCCTATCCGTCGGGCAAGCTGCATATGGGGCATGTGCGGAACTACACGATCAATGACGTGATGTACCGCTATCTGCGGATGAACGGCTATAACGTGCTGATGCCGATGGGCTGGGACGCGTTCGGTATGCCGGCAGAAAATGCGGCGATCGCGAACAATGTGCCGCCGGCGAAGTGGACGTACGACAACATCGCGTACATGAAAAAGCAGATGCAGGCGATGGGCCTGGCGATCGACTGGTCGCGCGAAATCGCCACCTGCAGCCCGGACTATTACAAATGGAACCAATGGCTGTTCCTGAAGATGCTCGAAAAGGGCATCGCGTATAAGAAGACCGGCACCGTCAACTGGGATCCGGTCGATCAGACCGTGCTCGCGAACGAGCAAGTGATCGAGGGGCGCGGCTGGCGCTCCGGTGCGCTGGTGGAAAAGCGCGAGATCCCGATGTATTACCTGCGCATCACCGACTACGCGGACGCGCTGCTCGACGACCTCGAGGGTCTCGAATGGCCGGAACGCGTGAAGATCATGCAGCAGAACTGGATCGGCAAGAGTTTCGGCGTGAACTTCGGTTTTCCGTACGAGATCGATGGCGAATCGACGCTGCTGCGCGTGTTCACCACGCGTGCCGACACGATCATGGGCGCCACCTTTTGTGCGATTGCCGCCGAGCATCCGCTGGCCACGCGTCTGGTGCAGGACAAGCCGGAGCTGCAAGCGTTCATCGACGAATGCAAGGCGGGCAGTGTCGCCGAAGCCGATATGGCGACGGCCGAGAAGAAGGGCGTGCCGACTGGTTTCCATGTGCGCCATCCGTTGACCGGCGCGCCGGTCGAAGTGTGGATCGGCAATTACGTGCTGATGGGCTATGGCGAGGGCGCGGTGATGGGCGTGCCGGCGCATGACGAGCGCGATTTCGCATTCGCACGCCGCTACGACCTGCCGATCCGGCAAGTGGTCGCGCAGGCCGACCGGTCTTTCTCTACCGATGCGTGGCAGGAATGGTATGGCGACAAGACGCAGGGCACGCTGATCAACAGCGGCAAGTACGACGGCCTGGGTTTCGCCGATGCGGTGGACGCCATCGTCGCCGATCTGCAGGCAGCGGGCGTGGGCGAGAAGCAGACCACCTGGCGTCTGCGCGATTGGGGTATCTCGCGTCAGCGTTACTGGGGCACGCCGATCCCGATCATCCATTGCGATCACTGCGGCGATGTGCCGGTGCCGGAAGACCAATTGCCGGTGGTGTTGCCTGAGGACCTGGTGCCGGACGGTAGCGGCAATCCGCTCGCGAAGTCGGCGGCGTTCGTCAATACGACCTGCCCGAAGTGCGGTGCGGCTGCGAAGCGCGAAACGGACACGATGGACACGTTCGTGGATTCGTCCTGGTAC
>CAWUJR010000619.1:0-2548 GCA_963922375.1 uncultured Robbsia sp. | reverse complement strand
CACACTGCCACGCCTTCGCAGCGACGCACGATGTCCGCCTCGAATGCAAGACCGGTCACGACCAGCACCTTGCCGGTGACAGCATGCAGCGCTGTCACGCCGGCCGCCTTGCATCCGACCGTGCCAGTGCCGTCGATCGCTTTACCGTCCCTCGTGTCGCCGTCCTCGGGATCTGCAGGCACGGCCGCATCGTCGCTCTCCCTACTGTCCAGCGCCTCACAGGCCGTACGCGACGTGTCGCGTCGCAGCGCGTTTCAGGTTTCGATAGCGGGCAAGCGCCCAGAGCGGGAAGTAACGCGAATACCCGTGATAGCGCAGGTAGAACACGCGGGGGAAACCGGTTGCGGTGAACAGCTTTTCCTGCCACAGACCATCTGCGCCCTGATGGGCAATCAGGTAATCGATACCACGCTTCACGCGCGGGTCGTCGACTAGCCCGGCCGACATTAGTCCCAACAACGCCCAGGCGGTTTGCGACGCGGTCGACGGTGCCGGCACATGGCCCAGCGCCGTGTAATCCAAGCGATAGCTGTCGCCATCCTCGCCCCAGCCGCCATCGGCATTCTGGATCTCGAACAGCCAATCGGCGGCACGGCGGATCAACGGCGAACTGTGCGCATCGATGCCGACGCCGTTCAGCGCGCACAATGCGGCCCACGTACCGTAGATATAGTTCATGCCCCAACGGCCGTACCAGCTACCGTTTGCCTCCTGATGCATCAGGATATAGTCCGTTGCCCGCGCGACTGCCGGATCGTCACGGCTGGCACCCAGTTGCGACAGCATCGACAGACACCGCGCGGAGACATCCACCGTTGGCGGATCCAGCAACGCGCCGTGATCGGAGAACGGAATATTGTTCAGATACTCGTGCGTATTCTCGGGCTCGAACGCCCCCCAGCCGCCATCGCTGCTTTGCATGCCGAGGACCCATTCGCGTCCCCGGGCGATCGCGCTCGTGTAGTCGGCTTTGCCGGACAAGCGATCCATCGCCAACACGACGACGGCGGTGTCATCGACATCCGGGTAGTAGTCGTTCGCGTATTGAAACGCCCAGCCGCCGGGGCGCACATTCGGGCGCCGCGACGACCAGTCGCCCACGGTATCCAGAATCTGCAACGGCTTCAGCCACGCCGTGCCGCGCTGCGCCGCAGCGACGGTCTCGGGTGTGCCCACTTCCAGCATCGCGTGCGACGCCAGTGCGGTATCCCAGACTGGGGACAGGCAAGGCTGACAATACGCTTCGTCGTCGCCGACAACCAATAGCTTTTCGATCGATTGCCGCGCAATGGCGCGCTCCGGGTGCTCCGGCCCGTAACCCAGCGCGTCGTACATCATCACTGCGTTCGCCATGGCCGGATAGATTGCGCCCAGACCGTCCTCACCGTTCAGCCGCTCGGACACGAATTTCAGCGCGGCGTCGGTGGCACGCTTGCGCGCGTTTTTCGGGAACAGCCAATCCGTGACGCGCAAGACCGCGTCGGTCGCCCGGAAAAACCTGAACCAGCCGGCATGCTGTTGCGGGGCACGATCGGCGAGGCCGACATTGACACCGGCCGTGACGAACAGCTCGTCGAGCCGAACGCCGCGCGGATTGCGCGCGCGCGGCCGGTCCTGTTGCAGCACCAGCAACGGCACGATCACCGTACGGGCCCAGTACGATACTTTCGACAGATGGAACGGGAACCAGCTGGGTAGCAGCATGATTTCGATCGGCATCATCGGCACCGCGCGCCAAGACAGCACGCCGTACAGGGCGAGCAGGATGCGGGTGAACACGTTGCAGTTGGCGATCCCGCCATTGGCGAGAATCGCTTCACGTGCCCGGACCATATGCGGGGCGTCGATCGGGTCGCCAATCATTTTGAGCGCGAAATACGCTTTGACGCTCGCGCTCATATTGAAGGCGCCGTCATGAAACAGCGGCCAGCCGCCATGCGCGCCCTGAATGCGCCGCAGATAGTTGCCGATCTTTGCTTCGAGCGCCAGATTCGGGGTTTCAGCCAGATGATGCACCAGCAGCACGTACTCGGCGGGGATGGTGGCATCGGCTTCGAGTTCGTACAGCCAGTGGCCGTCGTCGCGCTGCGCGTCCAGAATGGCGCGCGCGCTGGCATCGATCGCACCGTCCAGTCCGGCAGGCATGCTGCTGGCGTTCGGGTCGATCACGGCATACGAGGCGGTAGCGCCGGCCAATGCGCCTAACAATGCATCGTCCAATGCGCCGTTCTGCCGGTCAGTCGGAGGAGGGGCGCTGATCGGACGTCGCCCGCTGTCGAGCAGTGCATCCGCTTCGCGGCTGGCCGCGCCGAATGCCTGTTGTTCTAACGGAGTAGTATCGTTCATGCTTCGGTTTCAGATCAGAAAATACCGTAACGCAGCAACAGCCATATCAGTCTGCTGCGCGACAGTTTGATGCGCGAACGCGGGGCGTTCCAACCCTGTGCGGTCGTCTTCTCGAAAATTTCCCGGTAGACGACCGACATTAGCTTCGGCGCGCGCACGCTCGAGCGCGCGGCGGCGCGCATCAGCGCATCGGCTTCGACAT
>CAWUJR010000618.1:0-2556 GCA_963922375.1 uncultured Robbsia sp. | reverse complement strand
GGCGCTACCCAGCGCCGCCGCCGGCACCGCGTTTTGCACCACCACCGTCGCGTTCGGCATACCGACGCCCATGCCCACGCCCAGAACGGCGACGATGGCCAGAAAGCCGGGAACGCCGACGCCGAAATGCGCACAAGCGGCCAATCCAGCCAATCCGAGCGTTTCCAGGAACACGCCGATCGCCAGCAATTGTGTGAACCGGCGCGTGCGCGACGAGATCTGTCCGCCGACGATCGAGCTCACGAGCATCGCCAGCACCTGCGGTAGCATCATAAAGCCGGATTGCGCCGCCGTTTGGCCCAGCACCAGCTGGAAATAAAGCGGCATGAACACCAGCGAGCCCATCATCGCGAACGCCATCATGCCGGACGCAAACACGCATACCGTATAGGCGCGAATGTTGAACAGGTCCAAATTGATGATCGGTTCGGCGGCACGCCGTTCCACCCGGATCAGCGCCGCGAATGCGGCAATCGTCAGCGCCGCGATGGCGAGTAACCAGGGCGAATGCCAATCCAGCATCGATCCGCTCGCGTTCAACAGCAACAACGCCGCCGACGTGCCGCCGGTCAGCAGCGCCGCCCCCGCATAGTCGATGCGATGATGTCGCGTCGACGGCATACGCGGCAGAGTGACCATCACCAACAGCAGCGACATCACGCCGATCGGCAGATTGATGAAGAAGACCCAGCGCCAGGAAAAATGCGTGGTGATCACGCCGCCCAGTAGCGGACCGGTGACGCTACTTACCGCGAATGCGCCGGTGAACAGCCCCTGGTAGCGGCCCCGCTCGCGCGCGCTGACGAGGCTGCCGACGACGGTCTGCGACAACGTCATCAAACCGCCCGCGCCCAGGCCCTGGAGGCCGCGAAAGACGATCAACTGGGCCATGCTGTGCGCGGCCCCGCAAAGCGTGGACGCCAGCAAAAAGGTCAGGATGCTCAGCGCGAACAGGGGACGTCGCCCATACATGTCCGAGAACTTGCCGTAGAGCGGGGCGCTGATCGTCGAGGTCAGCATGAACGCGGTTACGACCCAGGTCATATGGGACAGACCACCCAGTTCGCTGGCAATCGTCGGTAATGCGGTAGAGACGATGCTCTGGTCGAGCGCCGCCAGCACCATCGCCAGAATCAACCCGGCAAAGATAGGGATCAGTTGGCGCTTACTGAGCCCGGTCTGTGAAGACGATGCCGACTCGGCGGCGTGCGGGGAGGGGGAGCCGCGGTCGATTCCTGAATTTGATGCGGACAACGTGGTCTCCAAAAAGCAACACTATGGTCGGGCAGTGAGCAGAAGTCGTGCCGAGCGGGTGCCAATGACCACTGCTGGTTGCCGGCCGTCGCAGGGTGTGCCGTCAGCGTCGCCTGGTGGCGGCTCTGGCATCATACGGGGCTGTCCCGGAGAGATATATGTCGAATTATGGGTATTTGGCCGCCGCGATCCTCGCTGAGATCGTCGCGACATCGGCGCTGAAGGCCTCCAGCGGTTTTACGCGCCTGTGGCCGACGTTGCTCACGGCCGTCGGTTATCTGGTGGCGTTCTACTTCCTGTCGCTGACGTTACGCACCGTGCCGGTCGGTGTCGCTTATGCCATTTGGTCGGGCAGCGGTATCGTCCTGATTTCGGTTGCCGCGTTTTTTCTGTTCGGTCAACGCCCGGACGCCGCGGCGATGGCCGGCATGGGACTGATTATCGCCGGCGTGGTCGTGATCAATGTGTTTTCGAAGCGTGCTGTGCATTGACGCGGGGATGCCGCCGTTTGAGACTTGGATGCGATGATATGCCGCATTTTCTTTGCCCGTCAGGCGTGTACGCGGCCGCAACGCAGTATCATAGGGAATAACCCTCACACTAGCCTCTTAGATGAACGACGCCAGCCACCAACTTTCGATGACCGTGCTGATGACGCCGGACATGGCCAATTTCTCCGGTAACGTCCACGGCGGGACGATTTTGAAATTGCTCGACGGCGTTGCGTATGCGTGCGCGAGTCGCTATGCGGGGCGGTACGCGGTCACGCTCTCCGTCGACCAAGTTGTGTTTCGCCAACCGATCTATGTCGGCGAACTGGTGACCTTCCTTGCCTCGGTGAACTATACCGGCCGCAGCTCGATGGAAATCGGCATCAAGGTGGTGACCGAAGATATCCGCAAGCAGTCGGTACGGCATACCAATAGCTGTTTTTTCACGATGGTCGCGGTCGACGATAACGGCAAGTCGGTCGAGGTCCCACCATTGGTGCCCACCCATTCGGTCGAACGCGACCGCTATCGCAAGGCGGAAATGCGCCGACAACTGCGTCGGGAAATGGAAGAGCGCTATCGTTCGATTCGCACGTCCGGCACAGACCCGGAGGCGCAGCGCGATTGATGGCGCTGATTTCGGCCGCATCGGCCACCTGGCGCTGAAACGGGTAAGCGGACGAACGGGCAGCATGCGGCCATTGGTGCCCCGTTACTGTCGGCCTCGTCAGTCCGCCGGCAAATAACGGGCTTTTCGAATAATCGCGACGGCGACCGCGACCGTGGCGATCGCGAACAGCGCGGTGGCCAG
>CAWUJR010000617.1:0-2557 GCA_963922375.1 uncultured Robbsia sp. | reverse complement strand
GCGCCCAACACGCCGATCGTCGCGACGACGAAAAACAGCGCGACGGCCAGCATCGGCAGCCCGCCCCACCCGGTCTCGCAGGCCAGACCGGCCAGCAGCGCAGCGGCAATCGAGATACCAGATGCCCACGAGATCATCCGCAGCGTCCCCAGACGCCCCACCAGCTTCGCATTCAGGAAGCTGCCGCCGACCAGACCGACGATGTTGACCGCGAAGAACCAACCGTAATGCTGCGGCGGCACCTTGTAGTAGTCGATATACACAAACGGCGTGCCGGAGATATACGCAAACATCGCACCGAACGACATCCCGCCGCACAGTAAATGCCCGATTGCGGTCGGATCGGTGATCAGACGGCCGTACGCAAAAAACGAGTGCCGCAATGCGGACGTCGCACGCTTTTCGCGCGGCCAGGTTTCCGGCACACGCGACCACACCAGGTAGGCACAGAGGCTGCCATAGACGGTCAGCAACACGAACACGGCGCGCCATCCACCCAGCAGCAGTAACTGGCCGCCGATCAACGGCGCGAGCAGCGGCCCGACCGACGAAATGATCTGCAGGAACGACAGCACCTTCGCGGCTTGCGACGGGGCGTGCGAATCGCGCACGATCGCGCGGGCCAATACGGACGCCGCGCCGGCACCCAATGCTTCGATAAAGCGCAACGCCGCCAGCGACAGGATGCTGGGAGCGAACACGCAGCACAACGTGGAGACCGCATAGAGCACCGCCCCTGCCAGCAGCACCGGTCGGCGGCCGTACGCGTCTGACAGCGGGCCATACACCAACATTCCGAGCGAGAAACCAATCAGGAAGGTCGTCAGTGTCAACTGCGCCAGTGCCTGCGAGACGTGGAAGCTCTCGGCCATGCCCGGCAAGCTGGGCAGATACATATCGATCGAGATCGGACCGCAGGCCGCGAGTGCGCCCAGCAACAGCAACAACCGGCGCGCATTGGCGATGGGCGGAGAAGACGAAGTGGGCATGGATAGCGAATAAGCAGAAGCGTGAGCAGAAGCGCGGCGCAGAGACGGGAACAACAGCGGGAACAACAGCGGGAGCAACGCGGCCAGCCCCCATCGACTACCCGAAAACCGCGCAATTATAGGGGCAAAATGCCGATATCCATCCGGTACGGTACACTGCGGAAATCTTTGTCTTCGCGGCGCTGCGCAGTCATCGACACAGCCCGCTATGCGGCGCCATGCCCGTTACCGCGCAGCGCCACGCTTCACAGCATTTATGCCGCCCACGCGGCCCAATCGACATGTCCCGAAATCAAGAACTCTTCGCTCGCGCCCAAGTCAGCATTCCAGGCGGCGTCAATTCGCCGGTCCGTGCGTTCGGCTCCGTCGGCGGCACCCCGCGCTTCATCAAACGCGCGAACGGTGCCTACTTCTGGGATGCCGACGACAAGCGCTATATCGACTATATCGGCTCCTGGGGACCGATGATCGTCGGTCATGCGCATCCTGCGGTGATCGACGCCGTGCAGCGCGTGCTGGTGGATGGCTTCAGCTTCGGCGCACCTACCGAGAGTGAAATCGAGATCGCCGAAGAGATTCGCAAACTGGTCCCCTCGATCGAACAGGTGCGGATGGTGTCCTCCGGCACCGAGGCGACGATGAGTGCATTGCGGCTCGCGCGCGGTTTCACGCGGCGTGATCGCATCGTGAAATTCGAGGGGTGCTACCACGGTCATGCGGACAGCTTGCTCGTGAAAGCGGGCTCCGGCCTGCTGACGTTCGGCAACCCCACTTCGGCGGGCGTGCCAGCCGATACCGCGCATCACACAACGGTGCTCGAGTACAACAACGTCGAACAGATCGAAGAGGCGTTTGCGGCTTTCGGCGATGAAATCGCGGCCGTGATCGTCGAACCGGTCGCCGGCAATATGAATCTCGTGCGCGGCGATCCGGCGTTCCTTCAAGCATTGCGCGACCTCTGCACGAAGCACGGTGCGGTGTTGATCTTCGACGAAGTGATGTGCGGTTTTCGGGTCGCGTTGGGCGGCGCGCAGGCCTTGTACGGTATCGAAGCCGATCTGACCTGCCTGGGCAAAGTCATCGGCGGCGGGATGCCGGCCGCGGCGTTCGGTGGACGCCAGGACATCATGTCGCAGATCTCGCCGCTCGGGCCGGTCTATCAGGCCGGCACCTTGTCAGGCAATCCGGTCGCCGTCGCGGCGGGTCTCGCTACGTTGAAGCTGATCCAGGAACCGGGCTTCCATACGCGCCTGGGTGAGCAAACGGCGAAGCTTGCGGCCGCGTTGACCGATGCGGCACGCGAGGCCGGTGTCACGTTCAGTGCCGCCAGCGTCGGCGGGATGTTCGGTCTCTACTTCGCCTCGCATGCGCCAAAGCGCTTCAGCGATATCCAGGCAGCCGGCACGCCGCTGTTCAACACGTTCTTCCATAAGATGCTGGAGGCCGGCGTCTACTTTGCCCCATCTGCCTTCGAAGCCGGTTTCGTCTCGAGCCAGCACGACGATGCGGTGATCGAGGCGACCGCGGTCGCCGCGCGCGCTGCGTTCGCCGCCATCGCGGCCGGCGAC
>CAWUJR010000616.1:0-2559 GCA_963922375.1 uncultured Robbsia sp. | reverse complement strand
CTATGTCCAACAGCAACGTTCATTGAAGAGGGGCATGTGATGAGTGAGATCGTGATCGTATCCGCCGCACGAACGGGCGTCGGGAAATTCGGCGGCGCGTTGGCGAAAGTGCCGGCACCGCAATTGGGTGCCACCGTCATTCGGGCGGTGTTGGCCCGTGCGGGGCTGGATCCCGCGCTGCTGAGCGACGTCATCCTCGGGCAGGTATTGACCGGTGGCGCGGGGCAAAATCCCGCGCGCCAGGCATCCATCCATGCTGGGGTACCGCAAGAAGTGCCCGCGATCACGATCAACCAGGTCTGTGGCTCCGGGTTGAGGGCGGTCATGTTGGCGGCAAACGCGATCATTGCCGGCGATGCCGACATTGTCGTGGCCGGCGGTCAAGAAAATATGAGCGCCGCGCCGCATGTGCTTCCCGGCACCCGGGACGGCTTTCGGATGGGCGACGCCACGTTGGTCGACAGCATGATCGTCGATGGCCTTTGGGATGCGTTCAACGACTATCATATGGGAACGACCGCGGAGAATGTCGCGCGGCAATTCGATATCAGTCGGCAAGCGCAGGATGCGTTCGCCGCGGCATCGCAGAACAAGGCGGAGGCGGCGCAGAAAGCGGGTCGCTTCGATGAGGAAATCGTGCCGGTCGAGATCCCGCAGCGCAAGGGCGACCCCGTGCGCTTCGCGACCGATGAATTCGTCCGTCACGGCGTGACGGCTGAAATGTTGCAAAGCCTGCGGCCGGCATTTGCGAAGGATGGGACCGTGACGGCAGGCAATGCGTCCGGAATCAACGATGGGGCCGCCGCCGTGTTGGTGATGTCGGCTCAGCGTGCAGCGTCGCTGGGGTTGGAGCCGCTTGCGCGGATCCGGGCCTATGCGACCGCAGGGGTCGACCCGAAGGTGATGGGCATGGGACCGGTGCCGGCCTCCAAGCGCTGCCTTGAACGGGCGGGATGGAGCGTCGGGGAATTGGATCTGATGGAAATCAACGAGGCCTTCGCGGCGCAGGCGTTGGCGGTGCATCGTGAAATGGACTGGGATACGGAGAAGGTCAATGTCAACGGTGGCGCGATTGCGATCGGGCATCCGATCGGGGCGTCAGGGTGTCGTATTCTGGTGACGCTGCTGTATGAGATGAAGCGGCGCGATGCGCGACGCGGCTTGGCGTCGTTGTGCATTGGCGGCGGTATGGGGGTCGCTTTGGCGCTCGAGCGGCCTTGAATGTGGCTGCTGCGGGGCATGGCCGACCGCAGCGCGCTAGGCCAGTTTCGTAAGACGGTACCGCAGTCTGTTGCATCGGGCATCACAGCAGGCCGGGACTGAAAAAGAACGCGACAAAGTCGGAGGAGAGCATCATGTCTACACGCATCGCATATGTGACCGGTGGTATGGGCGGCATTGGAACGGCGATTTGCCAGCGCTTGCACAAGAGTGGCTTCACCGTGGTAGCCGGTTGCGGACCGAACTCGCCACGGCGCGAGAAATGGATGGCGACGCAGCGCGATCTAGGGTTTGATTTCATCGCCTCGGAAGGCAATGTAGGCGATTGGGACTCGACGAAAGATGCATTCGATCTGGTCCGCGCACAGGTGGGCGAAGTCGACGTGCTCGTCAACAATGCCGGCGTGACCCGCGATGTCGTGTTTCGCAAAATGGCCCGCGAAGATTGGAGTGCGGTCATCGACACGAATCTGACGAGCCTCTTCAATGTCACGAAGCAAGTGATCGAGCCGATGGTGCAGCGGCGCTGGGGGCGTATCATCAATATTTCGTCGGTCAATGGGCAGAAGGGGCAGTTCGGACAGACCAATTATTCGACCGCGAAGGCAGGCATTCACGGATTCACGATGGCATTGGCGCAGGAAGTGGCCGCCTATGGGGTGACCGTCAATACGATATCGCCGGGATACATCGGCACAGACATGGTCCGGTCGATTCGTCCCGATGTGCTCGAAAAGATCGTGGCCACCATTCCGGTGAAGCGTTTGGGCAATCCGGACGAGATCGCCGGCATGGTCAATTGGCTGGCGTCGGACGAATCCGGGTTTTCGACGGGCGCCGATTTTTCGTTGAACGGCGGCCTGCACATGGGCTAGTGAGGAAGGGATGACAAGCAAGCAGGCCGATGAGCGATTAATAAAAAAATACCCGAACCGCAGGTTGTACGACACGCAGACGAGTGCCTACATCACCCTGCTGGACGTGAAGCAACTGGTGCTCGACCAAGCGTCGTTTCGCGTGGTCGACGCGAAATCGGGCGAAGATCTGACGCGGAGCATCCTGCTGCAAATCATTCTCGACGAAGAGAGCGGCGGCATGCCGATGTTCTCTTCGATGATGCTGTCGCAGGTCATTCGGTTCTACGGCAATGCGATGCAGGGGATGATGGGAAGCTATCTCGAACGCAACATCCAGACCTTCATCGATGCACAACAGGCGTTTTCTGAACAAATGCGGGTGCCGGTGACGTCTTCGCGGCACGACGGGCCGCGTACGCCGGGCGCCGCAGGCTCGTCGTCTTCGGCGAACGGGGGCCATGGCAGATCGGAAGAGCGACGT
>CAWUJR010000615.1:0-2564 GCA_963922375.1 uncultured Robbsia sp. | reverse complement strand
TCCTGCGCAAGACGCGGCGCCCCGCTCCACGCGATCGCCGCTGCCGAGCCCGTCGGATTGGACTTTTGAGCTGATCGAGCAATATAACGAGCACATCGCCGCTGCCGCAAAGCGCTTCAAATTGGATACGTATCCGATCCAGTTGGAGATCATCAGCTCAGAGCAGATGATGGACGCCTATGCATCGATCGGCATGCCGGTCAATTACCGTCACTGGTCGTTCGGCAAGCATTTCCTATCGACGGAAAAGGACTATCGACGCGGGCAAATGGGTTTGGCGTACGAGATCGTCATCAATTCCAACCCTTGCATCGCGTATCTGATGGAAGAAAATACGCTGACGATGCAAGCATTGGTCGTCGCACACGCGGCCTACGGACACAACTCGTTCTTCAAGGGCAACTACCTTTTCCAACTGTGGACGGATGCGCAGGCCATCATCGATTATCTGGTCTACGCAAAGAATTACATTGCAGAGTGTGAAGAGCGGCACGGCCTCGACCGCGTCGAGGAGTTGCTGGACTCCTGCCATGCGCTGATGAATTACGGCGTCGATCGCTATAAACGTCCACAGAAGTTGTCGCTCGAGAAGGAGCGGCTGCGTCAACGCGAGCGCGAGGCTTACCTGCAGTCGCAGGTCAACGAGCTGTGGCGCACATTACCGCCGCGCAAGGCCGGGGTCGCCAGTCAGACAGAGGACCGTTACCCGCCGGAGCCGCAAGAAAACCTGCTGTATTTTGCAGAAAAGAACGCACCGTTACTGGAGCCCTGGGAACGCGAGGTGATTCGGATCGTGCGCAAAGTCGCGCAATATTTTTATCCACAGCGTCAGACACAGGTGATGAACGAGGGCTGGGCGACGTTCTGGCATTACACGCTGCTGAACACCCTTTACGACGAAGGCAAGCTCTCCGACGGCTTCATGATGGAGTTTCTGCACTCTCATAGCAACGTCGTGTTCCAGCCGCCGGTCGGCAAGAACTATTATTCGGGCATCAATCCCTATGCGTTGGGCTTCACGATGATGTGCGATATCCGGCGCATTTGCGAGAATCCGACCGACGAAGACCGGTATTGGTTTCCGGACCTTGCCGGCAGCGATTGGCTCGAGTCGTTACATTACGCGATGCGCAACTTCAAGGATGAGAGTTTCATTGCGCAGTATCTGTCACCGAAGGTCATTCGCGAAATGCGCTTCTTCTCTGTGCTCGACGATGAAACCGACGACGCGCTGGCCATCTCGGCCATCCATGACGAGAGCGGGTATCGATACGTGCGGCAAGCGCTATCGAAACAATATGACTTGCATCACCGGGAGCCGAACATCCAAGTCTGGTCGGTAGATCGTCGCGGCGACCGAAGTTTGACGCTGCGTCATGTGCGAGCCGACAACCGACCGTTGGATAATTCGACGAACGAGATGTTGCGCCACATCACGCGGCTGTGGGGCTTCGATGTGAAACTTGAAAGCGTCGATGGTGACGGCAATGTCGTCGAACGGTACCAATGCGAAGGCTTACGCGGCGCGCGTCCGTAGTGGACGACTCGGTGCACGAAGCCCTGTCGCGCAGCCAGTCCGACCGAGCCCTCATATGACAAAGGCCCCGTATGCAAGTGGTGCATACGGGGCCTTTGTCTCAACCGTCTATTAAGCGGCGAAGTTCTTCGCAGCGAAGTCCCAATGGACCAGATTCCAGAACGCTTCGACGAACTTCGGACGCGCGTTGCGGTAATCGATGTAATAAGCGTGTTCCCAGACGTCGATCGTCAGCAGCGGCTTGGCGTCCGTGGTCAACGGCGTGGCGGCGTTGCTGGTCGACACGATATCCAGCGAACCGTCCGCCTTCTTCACCAGCCAGGCCCAGCCCGAACCGAAGGTGCCGACAGCGGCCGCCGTGAATGCTTCCTTGAACTTGTCGAAGCTGCCCCACTTTGCAGTGATCGCGTCGCCAAGTGCACCGGTCGGGGCACCGCCGCCGTTCGGCGACAACGAATTCCAGAAGAAGGTGTGGTTCCAGATCTGGGCAGCATTGTTGAACACGCCGCCCGACGACTTGCGAACGATCTCTTCCAGCGGCAAGCTTTCGAACTCCGTGCCCGGGATCAGCTTGTTCAGGTTCGTGACATACGTCTGATGATGCTTGCCGTAATGGAACTCAAGCGTTTCCTGCGACATATGCGGTTGCAGTGCGTCTTTGGCGAACGGAAGCGGAGGAAGTTGGTGTTCCATGATAGGGACAGTCCTTGTTTTTGGTGTGTGTGGGGATCTTTAGCCTAACATCGAAGCGCGTCGGCTTCGTGGCCGGACATGACTACGGGACAACGCTCGGACTTCGATCGCGTCGATTGTAGGTCAGTTGCCCGAGCCTCGCAAACGACATGATCGTGAATGGAATCCAGCGCCGACACGCGCGCTGACCGAAGCACGCTTACAAGCTGTCGTCAAAGCGGGGTTGGACTTCGCCCACGACGACGTCGGCGGCACCCTCGGCCAGATGGATCGCCAATGCTTTGCCGCGCTTCAGCGAGGCTGGCGAGCGCAACGGCACGCCACTGACCGGATC
>CAWUJR010000614.1:0-2565 GCA_963922375.1 uncultured Robbsia sp. | reverse complement strand
GGCGGTGCCGATCACTTCGGCACCGGCGCGTGCGAGGTAGAGTGCGACCGCACGGCCGATACCACGCGACGCGCCCGTCACCAACGCAATCTGATTATCCAGAGTTTTTTCCATCGAACGTCACTTTAGTCATCGAAAAACGGGGCGATCCCCCACCCCGCAAGCATCTTACAGCGCATCCTGCCCTGCATTCGCTCCGCATTTGCCCCGCCTCTGCCGAGCCGCGATGCAATGTCAGCCGGCGCGCACCGCCGCCAATACCTCTTCCAGCGATGCCGGGTCGGTGATTGCACCGCCCGCACGCGCCGCATCGATCCGCTTGACCAAGCCAGCCAACACCTTGCCCGGCCCGCATTCGATCACCCGATCCACGCCCATGCGGCCAATGGCCTGCACCGTCTCGACCCAGCGCACCGGGCCGGCGGCCTGACGTACCAACGCATCGCGAATCGCTGCCGGTTCGTTCGCCACGGCCACATCGATATTATTGACGACCGGGATCGACGGCGTGCGGATTTCGACATCCGCCAAACGCTCGCGCAAACGATCCGAGGCCGGTTTCAGCAGTGAAGAATGAAACGGCGCCGATACCGGCAGCAACAACGCACGTTTCGCGCCTTTCGCCTTCGCCAGTTCGCACGCTTTGTCGACAGCCGCTTTCGCGCCGGCGATCACCACTTGCGCAGGCGCATTGAAATTGACCGCTTCGACGACGCCTTCGCTGCCCGCTTCCGCACACACCGCACGGACGGTGTCGTCGTCGAGGCCCAGAATGGCCGCCATCGCACCTACGCCCACCGGTACCGCCGACTGCATCGCCTCAGCGCGGAAACGCACGAGCGGCACCGCGTCGGCAAACGTTATCGCACCCGCCGCGACCAACGCGGTGTATTCGCCAAGACTATGTCCGGCGACCACGGTCGGTGCTGCCCCCCCTGCTGCCGTCCAGACCCGGTAGAGAGCATAAGCGGCCGTCAGCATCACCGGCTGCGTATTGGTTGTTAAATTCAGCGCCTCGGCAGGACCGGCAGCGATCAACGCGCCGATGTCCTGCCCCAATGCATCGGAGGCTTCTTGCACGGTCTCGCGCACGATGGCGTGATCGGCGAACGCGTCGAGCATGCCGATCGACTGCGAACCTTGACCCGGAAAAACAAAGGCGAATGTCATATACGTATGGAAAATGGACGGAATATCAGGTGAACAGCTTACAGCGGCATGCGCTAAACGTTTGGTAACGGCGGGTAACAGCGAATAACGGCGGGCAACAGCGAGTAACGGCTGCTGGCGCTCACAACGCCGCACAGCAGTAAGACCATGACCGCCCGCACTGAGATTCACGTTGCACAACGCCATCGTGGAACCCTGCTGCCGAACGCGGAGCGCGGCATCCTCGCCACGGCGCGAACATTGCTGCTACACCTCGCTGCTACCTCCTCGCGGTGAGATTCGCGCTGCCTACATTCTCAGCAACGACGCACCCCAGGTAAAGCCCCCGCCGACCCCTTCGACCAGCACGAGCTGCCCCGGCTTGACACGGCCGTCGCGCACGGCCACATCCAGTGCCAGCGGGACCGATGCGGCCGAGGTATTCCCGTGATCGCCCACCGTGACGACCATCTTTTCCGGCGGTAGTCCAAGCTTGCGACAGGTGCTTTGCATGATGCGGATGTTTGCCTGATGCGGAATCAACCAATCCAGTGCTTCTGCCGGCACCTCGGCCTTCTCGAGCACCTCGGTCGCCACCTTGCCCAGCACATTGACGGCGAGCTTGAACACCGCTTGGCCGTCCATGTGCAAGAATGCGTTGCCGGCTACCACGCCGGCATTGACGTTCCCCGGCACGCAAAGGATGTCCGCGTGACTACCGTCCGCGTGCAGCGCGTTGGCCAGGATCCCAGGCGTTTCGGACGCGGTGAGCACCACCGCACCCGCACCGTCGCCGAACAACACGCAGGTGGTGCGATCGTCGAAATCCAGGATGCGGGAGAACGTTTCGGCTCCGATCACCAACGCGTTACGATGCTGACCGCTGCGAATGAAGCTGTCGGCCGTCGCCATCGCGTAGACGAAACCCGAGCAGACGGCCTGGACATCGAACGCCGCGCTGCCGTTTTGCAGGCCGAGCTTGTTCTGAACGATGCAAGCGGTGCTAGGGAAGACGAAATCCGGCGTCGACGTCGCGACGATCACCAGATCGATCGATTGCGGATCGATACCCGCCGCTTCGATCGCCCGCTGTGCGGCGATCACGGCGAGATCGCTCGTGCGCTGCTCGGGGGCAGCGAAGTGACGCGCGTGAATGCCGGTGCGCGCGACGATCCACTCGTCGCTGGTTTCGACATCGCGCGCCGCGAGTTGGTCCGCCAGCGCCTGATTGGTCACACGGTTCTCGGGCAGATAACTACCGGTACCGATGACCCGTGAATATCGGGAATTTGCCATCATGCCTTCGCAGAAAGCGTCGCGTTCGCGACAGCGGGCTGGGCGGTTGCCAACGGAGACGGCGTCGCGACAGCCGCATTGGGCGGCACCTCCGCATCCGATCCGGACACGGGGCCCACC
>CAWUJR010000613.1:0-2574 GCA_963922375.1 uncultured Robbsia sp. | reverse complement strand
GCACGGCCCGGCACGATGCGGCGGGCACCGATCGACGCGTCCGACGCGCTCGGGACATCTTGACCGACCGTCGAGCCCAGTGTGACTTCAGACAGGCTGACGACAATCGGATGTTGCGCGGAAGGAATCTGGGCAACGCGGGTGCGGCGTTCGCGTCCCACTCCGACCCGGCCGATCGTCCGTCCCATCATCGCTGACGTCGCGACGGCGAGATCGATCGGTTTGGTGTAATGCCCGGCGATACGGCCATGGCGAATCACGACCACGCGGTCGGCGAGTCGTTCGAGGTCCGCGAGCCGGTGAGAAATGAACAGGATCCCCAGCCCACGGGCACGCAATCGATCGAGCATCGCAAACAACCGCTCGGCTTCGCCGGCCGACAATGACGCGGTAGGCTCATCCAATATCAAAATACGCGTCGCGCCGGAAATCGCACGCGCGATGGCCACCATTTGCCGCTCCGCGAGTCCGAGCGACGCAAACGGCGCGGACAGGTCGAGATCGAGCCCGCTTTCCAGCGCGATATGCTTCGCGCGCTTTGCGATGCTTGCGGGCGTCGTAAAGAAGGGCGTCGTCGCGCCGCAGAGGGCATCAAACAACAGATTTTCCGCGACAGACAACGAAGCGACACCGGTATTCGCCACGACCTGATGTACGCAAACGATGCCGGCAATGCGCGCAGCAGCGGGCGAAGCGAACCGCTGCGCTCGTCCATCGACGATCAGACTGCCGCTATCGACTTGATGCACACCGGACAATATCTGCACCAGCGTCGACTTGCCCGCGCCATTGGCGCCCATCACAGCAAGGATTTCGCCCTCGAAAAGCGTTAAGTCGATGCCATGCAGCACGACATTGTCGCCAAACCGCTTGACCACACTCCGAACCTCAAGTGCTGCACGAGAGGCCGTCATGCTGCCGTTTCGCCGTGGGAAAAGAAAAATGTCACGCGTGACCTTCACTCGGCATGGGCGTGATTCGGGGGAGAGGCAATGCTGTCCGGAACCGCTTCATAGAATCCAGGGAGGCACAGGATATCGAATGCCCACAGCGAGGAGCTGCGAGAAAAGGACTCCCAGACGACGGTTGCCCAATGGGTCGACCGATGCGAACCGTGGTTCGCATCGACGCTCGAGACAGTAGTGATCGCTGGCATCGTCGCGGCTCCTGGATGGCTTGTTCCCCCGACGATAGCAAACGCCCCTGGTCCGCCAAACGAACGAATTGTCATGTTCAAATACAGGAAAGCTTAACGTCCATTCTGCTAAAGCCGATTCCGGCAGATCGATCACGGTCAATGTCCGATGGCGAGGAAGCAGCATGCTATGCAGTATCCCGAACTTGTCGCCATAGACGTTCCTCGCTAAGCAATCAACGGTGTGGAAGGGGCGATTTTCTGTTCGTTTCGCGATACAGCCTGCGTAATGCGTGCGCCCGGTGCGACATCCTCCGTCAGCCACACATTGCCGCCTATCGATGCACCGCGCCCCAACGTAACGCGCCCCAGGATGGTCGCCCCGGCGTAGATGACCACGTCGTCTTCAACGATCGGATGTCGGGCCAGGCCTTTTTGCAAGATGCCATCCGCATCGGTGGGGAACCGCTTCGCGCCCAGCGTTACCGCCTGATAAACGCGTACCCGGTCGCCGATGATGGTGGTTTCGCCAATGACCACGCCTGTCCCATGATCGATGAAGAAACCCGCACCGATCTGCGCGCCAGGATGAATATCGATGCCGGTCTGCGCATGCGCAAGCTCCGCTACCATCCGGGCCAGCAACGGCAAATCGAGTCGATACAGTTCGTGTGCCAAACGATGGTGAATCACGGCCAACACACCGGGGTAACAGAGCAGCACTTCGTCTACGCTGCCCGCAGCCGGATCCCCGTGGTAAGCCGCGAGCACGTCGCTGTCGAGCAGGCTACGAATGCGCGGCAGCGTCGAGGCGAATGCGTTCACCGCGAATTGGGCCTGCTGATCCACGCTGATGGCACTGACTTCGTTGCGCGGAAGATGACGCGATCGGTATTGCAATTCCAATTTGACCTGCGTAAAGAGCGCATGCAATGCAGAGTCCAACGCATGCGCGACGAACAGATTCTCGCTTTCTTGACGCAAGTCGGGCGGCCCAAGCCGCATCGGGAACAGCACCCCCTTCAACGCATCCAGAATGGTCGACAACGCTTCACGCGCGGGCAAATCACGCCCACCCGCTTCCAACGCACGCTTTTGCTTCTCGCGCCACTGCTGCCGAACCGTTTGCAACGATAGAACGATACTGTCGATGTCGAATGCAGCCACGGGCTTCGCCCCCATAAATCCGCAATATCGCTCGGTTCGAACGCAAAGCGAACCAATCAAATCGCCTTAGCAAAGCACCTTTCACGCGACGCCTCCCCCTTTAGCATCGGGAAGACTTTTCTTCACAGAAATAGTTGGTTCAACCCTCACATCCTTGCCTCTATAGTTGAAGGTCGAATAAAAAATTGAAGCAAGGACCGCATGATGACCGCTTTATCGGGGGCAGTACATTTTCCGTTCATCCGTCGGCTTACCAGCATGCTCGCGACGAT
>CAWUJR010000612.1:0-2578 GCA_963922375.1 uncultured Robbsia sp. | reverse complement strand
TTCCCCCGGATGTGCCGCCGGGCGCCCCGCCGATCGAGCCGAACCCGGGCATCCCGCAACCGGATAGCCCGATCGAGCCACCTCAACCCGATGTCCCGCCGGTCGGCGATCCACCCCCATCGCCAATGGAAACGCCGCGCTTTTGAAGCCGGTTTGATATCGCCCTGACGCCTGACGTGTCGGCTCATGCGGAGCGATCCTACCGAACGGAGAGAACGGACAGGAAGGTCGGCTCCATCCGCTCCATCGGCACGATGCGCCGGATTGGGGGAGCTATTTTTGCACTCCGAAGGATGCGTTTTGATTCCCGCCACACGGTCGATGGTAAAGTTGCGTCTATGCCATCGACCGCCGCTGCATGTGCTGTGCTTCGCTTCCGACTACTTCACGAGCGAGGTGCCGTGCGGCGGTCCGGCGTCGCGGAGCGTCGTGGCCGCGCTGCCAGGTTGCGACGTTCCCACGTTGCGACGACGCGGTCGATAATCGAAACCGTCCGGATCCTGTATGACCTTTCTCACGTGGCCGTATCAGACGGGGTGGTTGACGAATCAGCGAGGTGCGGTGCCGACCGAGATACCGGCGGCCTGGTCGTTCGGAGTCGCTTTGGGGCTGTCGTTTGGCGTGTTGCTGGCGCTATCGGTCTGGCTATTCCTGCGCTGGCAACAGCGGCGAGAACGACGTCGCATGCTGGCGCGACTTCGCGACAGGCTCGCGAGCGAATACGCTGACCACGCGGAAGCGATCTTCGCAACCGATCTCGATGGCTGTCTGGTTTACCTGAACGAGGCGGCGGAACAATTGGCCGGCTGGTCCGAGACACTGGCCCACGGTCAACGCCTTTCCACGGTGCTGCCATTGTCGCAGCGCGACGGTACGCCGGTGGATGCGCTTTCTGTCGCATGCCGTCCGGCGGCATCGGGTCCCGCGTTTGCACCACTCTCAACGGCTGCCCCCGATCCCGCCGCCGGGGTCGCTGTCCCGTTACCGTTGCTGCGCATTCCCGGTCGCCCCAATCAAACGCTGTCGATGACACTGTTGCCGCTGCGATTGGGCGACTTGCCGCGTGCACGCGACGGACGTTCCGATGGTCGGCGCGACAACGCTTCCTTTGCGCCGGCAGACCGATTCGATCCGTGGGTCGGCATGATGTTGACCGTCTCCGACGGCACGACACAGCGCAGAACGGTCGAGCGCGATGCGCTGACGCTGCGGATCAATCATGCGACGGTGGACGCGGTCATCGGCATTACCGGTGCATTCAAGATTGCCAGTTGGAATGCCGGCGCGAGCAGCATGCTCTCTTACGAAGATGTAGATGTGTTGGGTGAGCCACTCGCGATGTTGGTGATGCCCGATCGCCTGCCGGCGCTCGAGCAGGCAGCACGCGCCGCGTTCGCTGGTGAACTATTGCACGATCGCGATCTGGTCGTCCGCGCACGGGACGGTCGCGAATGCGATGTGTCTTTGGCCGCCTTTCCGTTGCCGCCCAGCGAGCATTCGGACGTTGAGATGGTGCTGGTCCTACGCGATATCCATGACCGGCGCCAGGGCGAGCGCCGCGTCAGACATCTGAGTAGCCAATTGGTACGGCGCGCGCAGGAACTACAGGCGATTTTCGACATCGCGCCAGTAGGCCTGGCAATCGCGGATTCGCCCGATTGCCGGCATGTCAGACCGAATGTGGCGTTGGCGAGATTGTTCGGCCTGGATCGGGCTACCGATATCCGACTCGACGGCGGCGCGAGCGACGCACGCTATGCGATCTGGCACGACGGCCGTCCGATGCAGGCTGCCGAGTCGCCGCTGTTGGCGTCCGTTTCTCGGCGCGCGGCGATTGAACCGATGGAGCTGGAGATCCGCATGGCGGATCGTACGTCGACAGTGATGGCGTATAGCGCACCGGTCATCGACTACGAAAACGCGGTGGTGGGGGCGATTGGCGTCTTCGTTGATATTTCCGCCATGAAGCATGTTCATTCGGAACGCCAACGCTTGCTGTCTGAGGCGATTGCGGCGCGGCGTGTAGCCGAAGAGGCCAGCCGTCTGAAAGAGGAGTTCCTCGCTACCGTCTCGCATGAGCTGCGCACGCCGTTGAATGCGATGCACGGATGGCTGGAAATCATGCAGCGCAAGCCCGATGCGCAGACGCAGGCCCGCGGCATGGATGTGATCCGGCGTAACGTCAAAGCGCAAACGCGCGTGATCGAAGACATTCTGGATGTTTCCGCCTTTGTGACCGGCAAAGCGCGGCTGATCGTGCAGCCCATCGATCTGCTCGACGTCGCGCGGGCCACTGTTGAATCGTTACGGCCGACCTCCGATGCGAAAGCGGTACAGTTGCTGATGAGCGATGCGGTCAGTGCACCGGTGAACGGTGACCCGGAGCGCTTACAGCAAATCATCTGGAACCTGCTGTCGAACGCGATCAAGTTCACGCCGTCCGGCGGCACGGTGTCGCTACGATTGCGGCGTGAAGGTGAAGGTGAAGGTGAAGGTGAAGGTGAAGGTGACGGTGACGGTGAAGGTGGGAGCCGCGCGGCGGAGGATGCGACGATCGCTATTGCGGCGACCCAGACCG
>CAWUJR010000611.1:0-2589 GCA_963922375.1 uncultured Robbsia sp. | reverse complement strand
CCGCACAGGCGGCAGCATCGGCGTTGGTGCCGCAAGGGGGCCTGGATTGGGACGGTCGCGCGAGCACGTTTCAGGACCAGGCGAACGGCCCGTTGCTGGATCCACACGAAATGGCCAACGCCAATCCGAAGGCGGTGTTGGACCACTTGCAGCGCGCGGCGTATGCGAATCAATTTCAGCAGTTGTTCGGATCGAGTGTCTTTAAAAACGCGTCGCTGGCGATCAGCGAGGCGTTGTTTGCGTTGACGCGCTATCAACTGGAAGATCCGAGCTTTCATCCGTACGACAGCAAGTACGATTACTACCTCGCCGGCAAGGCGACGCTGAGCGCGCAGGAAGCCAATGGATTGAAATTGTTCGAAGACCCGAAGAAGGGGAATTGCTCGTCCTGTCATATCGACAAGCCGTCGATCGATGGCAAGTTCCCGCCGGTGCTGACGGACTTTCAATTCGAAGCGTTCGGTGCACCGCGCAACATGGCCTTGAAGGCCAATCGCAATCCGCATTATTACGATATGGGCCTGTGCGGTCCGCTCCGCAAAGATATGCAGAGCAAGGCGTATTGCGGCTTGTTCAAGACGCCGACGTTACGTAATGTCAGTACGCGCGGGGTGTTCTTCCACAACGGTGTGTTCCACTCGCTCGACGACGTGATGCACTTCTACGTGCAGCGCGAAACCGCCCCGACGAAGTGGTATCCACGTCGCGCCGACGGCACCATCGATGTGTATAACGATCTGCCGCCGCAGTACAAGAAGAACGTGGATACCGCCGATGCGCCATTCGATCGCAAAGCGGGCGATGCACCGGCGTTGAACGACGCAGAGATCAAGGACGTGATCGCGTTTCTCGGGACGCTGAACGATGGCTATCAGCCGGGACCGTCCAGTGCGATGCCTCGGACATCGCAGACCATGCCGGGACGGGCGGCGGCCACCCCCGGCGGCTGAACGAGGCCGATACAAGTGGCTGACGCATTGCGCGCCAGCCACTTGTCAGTCCCGCATCAATCGCACGCGAACCGTCTTGTTCTTGATCGTACCGGCGTTCAAGCGACGCGTTGCTTCCTTGGCGATGTCGCGTGAAACCGCCACATAGGTCGAGAACTCGGTCACATTGATCTTGCCGATCTGCGCAGCGGTATAACCGGCAGCCCCGGTCAACGCGCCCAGCACATCGCCTGGACGAATTTTCTCTTTACGCCCGCCGAGGATCTGCAACGTGGCCATCGGCGGCAGCAGACGGCCTTCGCCGGTGGGCTGCATGGCGTCGAGTTTTTCCCAAGCGATTTCGCTGCCCTGCATCTGTTCGATGGTCGCCACGCGGCCCATCTCCTCCAGGCTGACCAATGTGACCGCGGTGCCTTCATGATCGGCACGGCCGGTGCGGCCGACGCGGTGAACATGCACCTCCGGATCCGGCGTCACGTCCACGTTGATGACCAGTTCCAATTGATCGATGTCGAGGCCGCGGGCGGCGACGTCCGTGGCGACCAGCACCGTGCTGCTGCGGTTGGCGAACTGGATCAATACCTGGTCGCGCTCGCGTTGTTCGAGCTCGCCGTGCAATGCCTGCGCTTCATAGCCTTGCGCGCGGAGAAACTCGACCAATTCGCCGCAGCGTTTGCGCGTGTTGCAAAAAGCCAATGCGCTGACCGGCCGGAAATGCTCGAGCACTTGCGCGACCGCGGGCAGACGCGACGCTTTATCGATTTCGACGAAGTGCTGGCGGATCTTCGTGGGCGCGTGCTGTTCCTCGATCGTGATCTGCTTCGGCTTGCGCAGGAACTGCTGGCTGAGCCGACCGATGCCGTCCGGGTAAGTGGCCGAGAACAGCAGCGTCTGGCGATCGGTCGGACAGCGCTGCGCGATCGAGGCGATATCGTCGTAAAAGCCCATGTCGAGCATCCGATCCGCTTCGTCGAGCACCAGCGTGCGCAAATTGTCGAGCGGCAGTGTGCCCCGATCCAGATGGTCGATGATACGGCCCGGTGTGCCCACCACGATATGGGCACCGTGCTCGAGGCTCGCGATCTGCGGACGCATGGCCACGCCGCCGCACAGCGTCAGGATCTTGATGTTTTCTTCGGCGCGCGCCAGTCGACGGATTTCTTGGGCGACCTGATCGGCGAGTTCACGTGTCGGGCACAGCACCATCGCTTGTAGATCGAAGCGGCGGGGCTCCAGCTTGGACAGCAGCGCAAGCGCGAAGGCGGCGGTCTTGCCGCTGCCGGTCTTGGCCTGTGCGATCAGATCCTGACCGGCGAGCGCAATCGGCAGGCTGGCGGCCTGAATCGGCGTCATGCCGTGATAGCCGAGCTGCGTCAGATTGGCCAGCATCGCTTCGGATAGCGGCAATGTGTCGAAGCCGACAGCAGGCGCTGCGCTCGCCGATCGGGTGGCAGGCGCGGTCGTTTGATTCGTCGGCTTTGCAGCAGCAGAGGCGGAAGGAGGAGTGTGAGATTCAGTCATGTCCGATTATACCGGCGCGGCCGTACCACGACGCCGCTAACCGCGCCAATCAGCAACCGCAGTGGCAGCAATCCGACGGTTGCGCGCCACTCGCTCGGGTCGCCGGCACTGCGCTGCC
>CAWUJR010000610.1:0-2592 GCA_963922375.1 uncultured Robbsia sp. | reverse complement strand
GCTGCCGTTTCGGTGCGCGCACGGGCCGTCTGAAATGTCATCAGTTCGGTGAACGCGTCGCTGTATCGGCGATTCAACACGTCCGCCGCCGTCACGCCATACTGCTGCATCTCGCTGATCGGTATATAGATGCGTCCGTGGCGCGCATCGTCGCCGACGTTCGCGACGATGTCGGCGAGTCCCAGCGCATTGCCGAGACGGGCAGGCCAGTCCGGCGTCGATGGTGTGGCTGCGGACGGTGGCGTGATCAACGCCACCAGTTCGGCGAATGTCCCGCCGACCACGTTCAAATGATGTGTCAGACCGGGGAAATCGAGATATCGTGCCTGCATCACATCGGCATCGAAGCGGGCGATCAATGCCAGCAATGCCGACAAGTGGGTGTGCAACAGCACGGGTGCGCTAGCCGCGATCGCCTTGAGCACCGGATGCGCGGGCGACGGCGCTGACGGGGTGGCGGCGCTGCGCGTTTCCTTTTCCCACCATGCCAGCTTCGCTTGCGCGACCGAGGGGTCGCTGCTGTTCACAACAGTATCGGCCAATTCCTGGCGAAACGCGTAAAGCGCAATCAGGCCATCGCGCTGGCGCAGATTTGCTTGCCGGATTGCATAGTAATTGCTCGATCCGACCGGGCTGGCTTTTTGAATGCAATAGTCGACGGGGTTCACGCTGAGAGTGCCTGCTAAGATGCGGTGGATTGTAGCACCGGGCGCGCAGTGGATCGAACGGCTTACACAATCATTCGCCGATCAGGTAGAATGGCGGGCTGTCTTGCACTGATTTGAGCGACGCGGGTTCCCCGTCATCCACCTCAGTCGAGACGGGCAGTAGCGTGCGAGGATGGCGAAATTGGTAGACGCACCAGGTTTAGGTCCTGACGCCAGCAATGGTGTGGGGGTTCGAGTCCCCCTCCTCGCACCAGAAATTATGCGCATCAACTCGCTTCCGGGCGACGGATGACGCAGCGCAAAAAGCCGATCTTAGATCGGCTTTTTGCGTTTCTTCTCGCGTTTTCGTTACTTCACCGTAAACGCATAGTGCCCCTGCGTCCGATGACTATCGGTCGCCACGGCCACCCATGAGACGGTGTAAACACCGGGTGTCAACGATTTGAGCGCCACCGATAAGCGGTGACGAGCGCTTGGATCCACTGTGGCCTTGCCGTCGCTGACCGCTTGGCCTTGCGCATTGGTGACGGTGATCGCGCTGAATGCCGGCTCGACGCCTTCATTGAAATCGATATTCACCTGTTGCGGTGCCGGCGACACCGTCGCGCCTGCGCCGGGCGACTGGTGCGTCGGATAAGCGTGCGCATGCGCGAACGTCGACAGGGCAATCATCGCGACGCCGGAGGCCGCACGCAGCGTATTGAAAAGCGGAGAGTAAGCGAACATTTTCATCAGAACACCGGTTTGCCAATGGAACGGGGAAAGATATCGTCGAAATACAGATGCGCGTCGAACACGATGCCGACATGCGAACCACTTGCGCGGTTGACGGGAATTTGCGCTTCGATGCCGAATTGACCGTAACGGTTCAGCCATAACAGACCCGGGTTCACCGTGCCGGTGGTGTGTCCGGCACACGCGCCGGCGGTACACGTGCTCATCGGCAGTTCGACGACGGGGATCAGATCATTCAGCGGGCGTGGCAGCCCCAGGTCTTTTACCTGCGATTGCAAATACGGCATGCTGTACTGGAACGTCAGGCCCCAGCCCACCGAGTTCGGGCCGTTGTCCGATGAGGTCGTGGTGATATGGGGTCCGATTTCCCCGGTGATCGCGAACGGCCGCAACCATCCCAGTTTCGACGGCAGATCACCAAACCCTTTGCCGAAATAGACCGTCAGGCTGAACGTCGAGTAGGCGTCGCCGATCGATCGAACACCGGTGCCGCCGATGTCCGAATCCACGCCGAGCGATGCCATGAACTCGTGCGCGGCATTCGAGTACACCAGGTATTTGACGCCGAGCGCGAGGTTGTCCCTGCCTCGCACGGACCCGCCATTCGGGACATTCTGGTTGATATAGCTGCTGCCTACGCTGAATGCCAGGTTTTGCGTGATCAGCTTGTCCCACTCGTACGACACGGCGTTGATGTTGATCTGGTTGCCGTCGTCGTCCGGCGACTTGATATGGCCGAACTGCATATCGAATTCGTCACCGACGCCTGGATCGTCGACGCTCATTGTTGCAGGGAACACGCGATCGCCGACGACGGCGTGGGCGGTGGCATCGTGCATAAGGGTGAGGCAGGCTGTCGTGCCGGCGCCGATGAAAAGCGCATAGGCGCTCAGCGCGTGGCGATGGCATCGCTGACGCATCATGTGAGTCTTCCTGTTCGTTTAATCATGTTGGATGAACGCATGCGCTCCGCCGCCCGCAAGTGGGTGCAGAACACAGTTCACATCGGACTGGAGCGATGAATGGAGTGACTGATGGAGCGACTAAGCGAAGTCGGGCGGTGCGCGCGGGAGCGGCCGATGATGCGTGATAGGGGGGATGCGCTGCCGGCCGCCGGGCGTATCCCGGAACCGTTCGATCGTGACCTTACCGAGGAAGAGCGAGAGAGCAAATAGGGACGCAATGGCCG
>CAWUJR010000609.1:0-2592 GCA_963922375.1 uncultured Robbsia sp. | reverse complement strand
CACCTTCCTGATGGGCAGCAGCGAGTTGCCGCGCTGAGGTTTGCGGTGCCGGCCACGCCGGCGATGCTGACGCGACGGCGGTGGCCACACCGTCGGTGTCATGGGCGGACGTAAAAATCCCGCTGGATCCATAGGATCTCAGCGGGATTTTTTTTGCGGACGCGCAGCAAATGGGCCGACAGTCACACTGCCGCCTGCAGGCGGCCCTATTGCGGGTGCTTATGCGGTCGGTGAGACGCGATTCGCTGCGATCGCTCCTACCTCGCCCATATCGATGAAGTCCTCGTGGAAGCCATCGAGCGACTGCCGATGGCCGACGCTGATCACCGCCGTCTCAGGCAGTTGCGACATCAATGCGGCATAGAGCAACGCTTCGGTGTTCGTATCCAGCGCGCTGGTGGATTCGTCTAGGAACACGAAATCGGGTTTTTGCAGTAATACACGTGCAAACGCGATGCGCTGCTGTTCGCCCGGTGACAGCCGACGTGCCCAATGCGTGGACTCCATCAACCGGCCGCGATAATCGTCCAGATGGCAAAGCGCCAGCACCTGTTCGCACTGCGCGTCGGTGAAGTCCTCTTGATCGGACGGATAGGCGAGCGTCGCCTTCAGCGTGTCGATCGGCATATAGCTTTGCTGCGGAATGAACATCACGCGCGCCCCCACCGGCATCTCGATCGATCCCTGGCCGAATGGCCAGAGGCCCGCGAGTGCCCGCAACAAGGTACTTTTGCCGCAACCCGACGGACCGCGCACCAGCCAGCGCGAACCCGGGGCGAGATTCAGGTCTCGTACGGCGGATAAGGTCTCGCCGTTCGGTAGCGTCAGCACCAATCCGCTTGTTTCAATGATCGGGGTGTCTGTGCGATGCAGATTGATACCACCGCTTGCCGTCGCGGGCGATTCGGCTTCGGCGAAATGCTGATTGTCGATGGTGCGTCGGAATTCCCGCAACCGGTTCACGGTGGCGCGCCAACTGGCCAGTGTTCCATAGCTATTGATGAACCACGACATCGAGTCGCTGACGGTGCCAAAAGCATTGTTGATCTGCATGATGATGCCGAGCGTGAACGTGCCGGCAAAAAATTGCGGCGCTACTGCAATGATCGGGAAGATGATCGCAATCTGCCCATACAACGAGTTGACCAGCGTGAGCCGCTTGGTCAGGCTCATCACGCGCTTCCAGTTGTCGCGGATGCGCCCGAATGCCGTGCCGAGCCGTTTGTCTTCGGTGTCGGCACCATCATAAAGGGCGACTTGCTCCGCGTTCTCGCGTAAGCGAACCAGCATGAAACGGAAGTCGGCCTCCACGCGCTGTTGCTGATAATTGATGGTCACCAGCGGGTGCCCGACCTTGAACATGATCGCGGTGCCGACCAGCGCATAGGCTAATGCGACCCACACCATATAGCCGGGGATGTGGATCGGATGCCCGAGCAACATGAACGACGCTGCTCCCGCCACGTTCCACAGGATGACGACAAAGGAAAACAGCGTGACCAGTGTTGAAAACAGATCGAGCGACAACGACAGGGTGGTAGACGCCAGCGCTTGTAAGTCGTCGGTGATTCGCTGATCGGGATTATCGGCGAGACGGTCGCGCTCGATTCGATAAAACGCATGTTCGCCTAGCCAGCGCTTCACATAGTTCGTGGTGAGCCATTGCCGCCAGCGGAATTCGAGCATCTGTCGGAAATAAATCCGGTAGATGGCGATGATGATGTAGGGAAAAACGATGTAGGTAAATTCGATCAGCGCACGGCGAAACGCGGCGGCATCGTGACGTTGTAGCGAATCGTAGAAGGTGGCGTTCCACGAATTCAGTCGGACGTTGATATAGACCACGGCCAGGTTCAGCGCCACCACCAGTGCCAGCAGGCCACGCGCCGACCATCGCTGCTCCGATACCCAATACGGGCGGATCAGGGTCCAGGCGGAAATTTTCTTTTCTGAGGCGATGATACGGTTCCTCCACTCAAAAATAGGCCGAGCCGCCATCCCATTGCGGGATGATTGAATTGCAACGGAAGCAGGATAACCCGACCCCTATTGTTGTGCGCGCTTCTTAACTGCACCTTAAATGCACCATAAGCGCCCGATAATAGAGCGCGCAGGCACGCTTGCCGAGCGAAACAGTACCATCGACGACCCGGCGTTGCAGTCAGGCACTCCCTGAAAACCGCGAGTTTTCGGGCTTTTTCGGCCCGTGGCGGGGGCCGCGCTTAACGTCGGCGGCGATTTGTGATGTAATGATGCGTGATGAAACAGGGGTGCTGCGGACGAGCGATCGTGCCGTGGCTGAGAGAGTCCCTTGGCACCCGATCCGGATAATACCGGCGAGGGGAGTTTCTGCCGCACGGTGCAGTTCTGCATCCGTATTGCGCGGCGCCGCTCCGATTTGTGGCAACGAGGGGGCAATGGCGGATCGCCTTGCCTCGCCGTTTGTCGCAATCTGCTGGTCCTCTCGCGGCCATGGCCGACGCACGCGCTGTTGTCGCTCGCGCTCGCTGCGCTCTTCTGCTCCCCCTGCACCATCGCTCGCTCGCCCTCAGGGCGCGTTATTTCTATCGCCTGGCGTTTGGTACGGAGAGG
>CAWUJR010000608.1:0-2597 GCA_963922375.1 uncultured Robbsia sp. | reverse complement strand
AGGTCGGCCCGATTGCGCGAAAGCGCGGGCAGACACGAAGCGCGACGCACGTACATTGGCAGCGAAACTCGGCCACGCCGTCGATGTGCAGTTGAGCGGCTGTGAACGCGGATGCGCGGCTGGCCGACATACGGCGTTCACGCTGCTTGCGGTCGCCGATGGCCGCTACGATCTTTATCGCGCCGAACCGCCGTCGGGCGCGTCGTCACCGACGCAAGCGACGAATCGGCTGTCAGCGTCGTCAGCGTCGTCGGGATCGGCCTCGACGTCGGCGTTCGGCACGCGGATCGCCAGCCACCTGACCATCGAGATGGCCGTGCCGTGGCTCGCTTAACCGATCGCGCCACCCGCTCCCTGTGCTTTTTATGCTCTTTATGCTTTTTATGCTTTTTATGCTTTTTATTTTTATCACTGAACACTCATGCTTGATTACATTCGCGACGGCCAGGAAATCTACCGCCAGTCGTTCGCGACCATCCGCGCGGAAGCCGACCTGTCCGGCATTCCCGACGACCTGCAGAAACTCGCCGTGCGGGTCATTCACGCGTGCGGCATGACCGACGTTGCCCAGGACCTGCGGTTCTCCGCGGGCGCGGGTCGTGCCGGGCGCGCTGCCATTGCCAATGGCGCCCCGATTTTTTGCGACGCACGCATGGTGGCCGACGGTGTCACCCGAAGTAGGCTGCCTGCCGAGAACCCGGTGCTGTGCACATTGAACGATCCGCAAGTGGTCGGACTGGCCGCGACACTGGGCAATACCCGCTCGGCGGCTGCGCTGGAATTGTGGCGCGAACGGCTCGAAGGCAGCGTCGTCGCGATCGGTAATGCGCCCACCGCCCTGTTCCATCTCCTCGACATGATCGATCGCGGCGCCCCGCGACCGGCGGTGATTCTGGGCTTCCCCGTCGGCTTTATCGGCGCAGCGGAATCAAAGGCGATGCTGGCCGCGGACAGTCGCGGTGTGCCGTTCGTCACCCTCGCCGGGCGTCGTGGCGGCAGTGCGATGGCGGCGGCCGCCGTCAATGCACTCGCGACGGAGATCGAATAAATGGCGACCGTCGCTACACCTCGCGGCCGCTTGCTCGGTCTGGGCGTCGGTCCGGGAGACCCGGAATTGATCACGCTGAAAGCACTCCGACTATTACAGCGGGCACCGGTGGTCGCGTATTTCGTCGCGAAGGGCAAGCGTGGCAATGCATTCGGCATAATCGAAGCGCATCTGACCGACGTTCAGCAGCGTCTGCCTTTGGTCTATCCGGTCACCACCGAAGCGCTCGCGCCGCCGCTCTGCTATGAAACGATCATCGCCGATTTCTACGATCAAGCGGCCGCGACCGTGGCCGCCCAGCTGGACGCCGGCCGCGACGTCGCCGTCATTTGCGAAGGCGATCCCTTCTTCTACGGCTCCTATATGTATCTGCACGACCGGCTGGCCGATCGGTACACCGCCGACGTCGTGCCCGGCGTGTGTTCGATGCTGGGCGGCGCAGCGATGCTCGGCGTGCCATTGGTGTATCGGAACCAGAGCTTGTCGGTGCTCTCCGGCGTGTTGCCCGAGGACGAGTTGCGACGCCGGCTCGAAGATGCCGACGCTGCCGTCATCATGAAGCTCGGTCGAAACTTCGAGAAGGTTCGGCGGGTATTGGACGCGTTAGGACTGTCCGAACGCGCACGTTATATCGAGCGCGCGACGATGGCCGCGCAACGGATCGTGCCCATCGACGAGGTCGATCCGATGCAGTCGCCCTATTTCTCACTGCTGCTGGTGCCGGGGGAAAGATGGCAAACGACTTGACCGCACCGGCGATCGTCGTGCTGGGCCCCGGCGCCATTGCCACCGCGCGCCGTGTGCAAGCATGTCTTCCCCGTGCCCAACTGCATGGACTCGACAAACGTGTGGCGGGCCTCGACGGCATCGATATCGTGTTCACCGATCTGGGCGAACATCTGCGGCGCTTATACACGTCGGGAACGCCGATCGTCGGTCTGTGCGCGGCCGGCATCCTGATCCGCTGCCTCGCGCCTGCCATCGGTGCCCGGATCGACGTCAGCGCGAAGACCGTCGAGCCGCCGGTACTCGCGCTGGCCGAAAATGGCAGCGCGGTCGTGCCGCTACTCGGGGGACTCGGCGGCGTCAATACGCTCGCGCGCATCATCGCAGATGCACTGGCTGTTGCGCCGGCGATTACGACTAGCGGCGAACTGCGCTTCGGCCAATGCCTGCTCGACCCGCCTGACGGTTATCGACTCGCCGATCTGGAACACGGTAAACGCTTTGTCTCCGATCTCCTGGCCGGGCGAACGGCGCGCATCGACGGCGATGCCCCTTGGTTGTGTGGTGTGTCGCAAATCCCGTTGGCCGACGACGCGGACCGTATCATCCGCATCTCGATCGCACGACAGACGTCACCGGACACGTTGCTGATTCATCCGCGAGCGGTCGTGGTAGCCGTATCCGAACCACTAGTGGAATCGCAAGCTGAATGGCATTCCGGGTTGAAGCCCGAATCGTATCGCGCAGGGCAGGCTTCATCGCCGGGCACCTTACTGGCCGAGCACATCGCAGCGGCACTGAAGCGACGCGACATCGCCGTTGC
>CAWUJR010000607.1:0-2599 GCA_963922375.1 uncultured Robbsia sp. | reverse complement strand
CAGCGGTCTTCACCGCGCCGTCTTGCCGCGCGACGGCTTTGTGATGAAGGGCTTTTCGATGTGACGGGGCGGCAGCGGGCGCATCTGTTGAAGCGGTCGCGGCAACAGCATACGTCGGAACCGCGACAGCGGCGCCAAGCACGGCAGAAAAGGCGAATGAGACGGCGACATGGCGCGCAGCGCCACGAAACGCTTCGAGCGTGACTTTCGGGCTCTTCATTCTACGTAATTTGAGATGTACATGGGAGGACGGACAGGTTGAAGCAAGTTTAGAGAAGGCGGTAAATTAACGCAATTAAATAGTTAGCTATCGGTCTTAAAGTGTACTCTGCGCGACAAAACGCTGCACGCCGCCACAGGGTAAGCCGCGCTTGACTCCCCGCCGATCTGACCTAAACTGAGTTATGTTGCATTGCAACAATCAAAGACCATGACGGGCATGCCGCCGACTGCGTCCAGCCGTAGAGCGGACAGCCTCGAATCCAAGGAGAAGGATATGAGCACGTTGATCCCCGAGAACCTTGCTGCCGCTCAGAAAGCGCAGCTTGACGCGTTATTCGGCCTATCCAAACAGGCTTTCGAAGGCGCGGAAAAACTGCTGCAGCTGAATGTGCAGGTGCTGAAGTCCACCATCGAGGAAACGCAGACGCGTGCGCAGCAGGCGTTATCCGTTCAAGATCCACGTGAGTTGCTCGCCTTGCAGGCGAACGCCGCGCAACCGTTCGCCGAGAAGACCGCTGCGTTCGGAAGAGAACTGTACCAGATCATATCCCAGACACAGGCCGGCTTCGCGCACGCGTTCGAAGAACAGGCACAGGCCCAGCGCGAGCGAACCGAAGAGATACTGGACAATGTTGCCCGGAACGCGCCGGCCGGCTCGGAGACGGCGGTCGCAGCGGTGAAATCGGCGATCAATGCAAGCAACGCAGCCTACGACAGCGCCCGCAAGGCTGCCAAGCAGGCTCTGGAAATCACCGAAAACAATCTGCAAGCGGTCACGGCCGCAGCGGTGAAAACCACGCAGACGTCTCCCCCGGCCGACGGCTCCGCGTACTGAGCGCACATCCAACACGTTGCGGGCGGCCTGTATGAAAAACGTCCAGATGCACTGCTGCATTTGGACGTTTTTCGTTCCAGACGGGTTGGGTGCTACTTACGCGGCGGCGGGAGGTCCGTACAGACGCCCTCATACAACTCCGCCGCCATGCCGATCGACTCACCCAGTGTCGGATGCGGGTGGATCGTCTTCCCGATATCGGTCGCATCGGCACCCATCTCGATCGCCAGACACACTTCGCTGATCAGATCGCCGGCATTGGTACCGACGATGCCGCCGCCGATGACGCGGTGGGTTGCCTCATCGAACAGCAGCTTCGTGAAGCCTTCGTCGCGACCATTCGCGATGGCCCGGCCCGATGCCGCCCACGGGAACACTGCACGGCCATATTTGACGCCTTCGGCCTTCAACTGATCTTCCGTCTTGCCGGCCCATGCCACTTCCGGATCCGTGTAGGCCACGCCGGGGATCTGCAATGCGTCGAAGTACGACTTCTCGCCCGCCGCCACTTCGGCTGCAACATGGCCTTCATGCACGGCTTTGTGCGCCAACATCGGCTGCCCGACCAGATCGCCGATCGCGAAGATATGGCCGACATTCGTACGCTGCTGCTTGTCGACCGAGATAAAGCCTCGATCGGATACGGCAACGCCGGCATTTTCCGCGCCGATCTTCTTCCCATTCGGCGAGCGACCTACCGCCACCAGCACCAAATCGTAGCGCTGCGCATCGGCTGGCGCACCCTCGCCCTCGAAGCGGACGTAAATACCGTCGTCGCGCGCTTCGGCAGACACCGTCTTCGTCTTCAACATCACATTCGCAAATCGTTTGGCGTTGTGTTTCTGCCAGACTTTGACAAGATCCCGATCCGCGCCCGCCATCAGACCGTCGAGCATCTCGACGACGTCGATCTTCGCGCCGAGCGTCGAATACACCGTCGCCATTTCGAGCCCGATGATGCCGCCGCCGATCACCAACATCCGTTCCGGAATCTGGCGCAGTTCGAGCGCACCGGTCGAATCCACCACACGCGGATCTTCCGGCATGAACGGCAGTTTGACCGCTTGCGAACCTGCGGCAATCACCGCCTTCTTGAAACGGACGACTTGCTTGCCGCCCTGCGCGGCATCCTGAGCCTGAACTTCCAGATGATAAGGATCGATGAAACGGCCATTGCCGGTCAGGACTTTGACCTTACGCGCTTTCGCGATGCCCGCAAGACCGCCGGTAAGCTTGCCGACGACCGACGACTTGAACGCGCGCAGCTTGTCCAGATCGATCTTCGGTTCGCCGAAGCTGATGCCATGGGCCGCCAGCGCAGCCGCTTCCTCGGTGATCTGCGCGGTATGCAGCAGCGCTTTCGACGGGATGCACCCGACATTCAGGCAAACGCCGCCCAGTGTCGCGTACCGTTCGACCATCACGGTCGATAGACCCAGGTCGGCGGCGCGGAATGCGGCCGAATAGCCGCCAGGACCCGCGCCCAGCACTAGCAAGTCGCATTCGACATCGACCGGGCCGGTGTACGAACCGGCCGGTGCC
>CAWUJR010000606.1:0-2603 GCA_963922375.1 uncultured Robbsia sp. | reverse complement strand
GATGGGCCGGCGGGCGAACCCGCAGGGTCGACCGAAGGCGGAGACCCGAATAGCTCCGCGCTAGGCAATATCACGACACCTGTGCTGCTGCCGCTCCCGCCGCTGGGCAGCACGCCGCCACCAACGACTGCTGCACCTAGCCGGACAGCATCGGAAACACGGTCAGGCGTTCATTCCGATACCCCGACGCAGGCCGAGCCTACATCAGATGCCGCCTCATCGGACCGATAGTCCGCGCGTGAGCGAGACTCAATGCAAGGTGTGCGGCGGCGCTTCGCCGTCATCCTCATCATCGTCCTCATCGACCACCTCAAGGCCATCGATACCATGCGCGTGCTCGTGCTCGATTTCGTCGGCCGTGGCTTCCCGCACTTCTTCGACGGTCAGCGCAAATCGCAGCGCCATGCCCGCGAGCGGATGATTGCCATCGAGCACGACCTTGTCGTCCGCCAAGTCCGTGACGGTATAGATCAGCGCTTCTGGGCTGTCTTCAGCGTCGTCGGGCGTACCCTCGAACTGCATACCGACTTCGAGCGGCTCGGGAAACCGCTCGCGCGACTCCACCTTCACCAATTCGGGATCGTATTCGCCGAAGGCCTCGTCTGGCTCCAGTTGAATTTGCGCTTCAAAGCCTTTTTCCCGTCCGTCGAGCGCTTCCTCGATCTTGGGGAACGTGCCATCATAGCCGCCGTGCAAATACACCAGCGGCTCATCACTTTCCTCGATCAAGTTCCCTTGCGCATCCGAAAGCGTGTATTTGAGCGCGACAACGGTGTCTTTCGCGATTTTCATTCGGTTCTCCGATTACAAACCCCATTATACGATGCCAGACCGGACCTCTCCCGCGCCCAAACCGCCAAATTCGTCGCGTTCGCGTCATTCTGCGACCCGCGACGTCGCCTCCGCGCGCCCCCTTCGTGCTGCTCGCGCGGTCCGCGCTGGCAATTCGACCAAATCGGCGCTGCAGCAGCCGATCGCGTTGCTCGGCGGAATCAGTCCCTCTGAGTTTATGGCGACATATTGGCAGAAAAAGCCGCTGTTGATACGCCAAGCCGCGCCGGAATATGTCGATCGCTTTCCGGTCGACGATCTGTTCGAGCTGGCCGAGAGTGACGACGTCGAGTCGCGACTGGTGCGGCAGCATCGCGGGCACTGGAAAATGATGCGAGGACCGATCGATCCTGAAGTACGGCCGACGTTAGGCAAAAAACACTGGTCGTTACTCGTGCAAGGCGTCAATCTGCATGACGACGACGCGGCATCGCTGCTGGGGCGCTTTCGCTTTATCCCTGACGCGCGGCTGGACGATCTGATGGTCAGCTATGCAGTCGACGGCGGCGGCGTTGGCCCCCACTTCGATTCGTATGATGTGTTTCTGCTCCAGACCCACGGTCGTCGGCGCTGGCGTATCAGCCAACAACGCGATCTGACGCTCGATCCCACGCAGCCGATGAAGATCCTCAGCCATTTCGAAGCAGAACAGGAATGGATTCTCGAACCGGGCGACATGTTGTACCTGCCCCCGCACGTGGCGCACGACGGCGTGGCGCTGGGTGAATGCATTACTTGCTCGATCGGCTTTCGTGCGCCTGGCGAGCGGGAATTGACCGCGCAATTTTTGCACGCGATGGCGGAACGCATCGAACGCGAGGACGATCAACGGGAACGCCGCTACAAGGATCCGGACCAGGAAGCGGTCGCCCACCCTGCGGCATTACCGGCGCGCTTGGTCGATGCGACACAGCGTCTGATCGATGCGGTTAAATGGCGCCCGTCGGACATCAGTAGCTTCCTGGCCAGCTATCTGACTGAGCCGAAAGCGACTGTCTTCTTCGATCCGCCCTACCGCCCGATTAAGCGCGACGTGTTCGTCAAACGCATGATGGCACGCGGTTTGCGTCTCGATGGCCGCACCCAAATGCTTTACGACGCACGACAGGTGTTCATCAATGGCGAACCGATCGATTTCGACGGCACGATGATGCGTAAAACCTTATGTAGGCTGGCGGATCAGCGGGCAATAGATACGCAACAAGTTGTAACACTCGCTAACGATTCTCCGATAGTCGACTTGTGGTACGAGTGGTATCTTGCTGGCTGGATTCACTCCGTATGAGTGCGAATGCCGTCCGCGTTGTAAGATTGTTGAGTTTGCGCAAGACGTCGGCAAAAACACAACGTGGAAATAGTCGTACGGAGTCGACGGTTTTGCCGAAAATGCATATAATTTCGCGCAAGGCAGCAGGGAACGATTACGCAGCAACGGCCGCAGTCCGAGCTTTTGGTGCAGTAGTAAAGAACTAATGCTTAGTTCGCGAAAATATTGCCTCGTTATTGCTATGCTTAGCTATGCGATGGCGTGGCAGTCGCTTCGCTTTGGCTTTGCAGTTGCTTCGCAGAAGCTTATTAACCATAAAAGGGACGTGATCATGAACAAGACTCTCATCGTAGCTGGCACGCTGGCACTGGCTCTGGCGCTCGGCGCTTGCGGCAAGAAAGATGACACCAGCAGCAGCGCCGCAGCAAGCGACGCAGCGGCTTCGGCATCGACCGCAGCATCGGACGCAGGTTCGGCAGCTTCGAGCGCAGCCGCTACGGCGAGC
>CAWUJR010000605.1:0-2606 GCA_963922375.1 uncultured Robbsia sp. | reverse complement strand
TGCCGGCGCGTTCGAGTGCGCGGACCGCCTCGCGTGTCTCCGGGCTGAGCGACTTGTCCGGACGCACCAGCGTGCCATCGATATCGGACAAAACGGCCGAAATCTTACGCGCCGCCGGTGCCAGTCCGGCCGCCTCACACTGCGCGTCCGATTTGACCTGGGTGACAGGGTCGGCATGTGCGCGACGTTCAATCGATGACATGTTGGGGGCTCCGATGCAGAATGGAAAGAAGGGGGTCAGTTCATGGTAGCGCAATCATCGCTCGGCATCTGCCGTACGTCCCGCACGCGGCGCGGCGGATTTTTTCGCTGACGCTTTCTTTGATGGCGACGACGCGGTGCCGGGGGGGGAGCGCGTGGTGGATTGCTTCGTTGCGTGCGACCCTGTTGTGCGTTCGGTCGCGACGTCGACATCGCCTGCATCGCTGTCGCGGGCCCACAGCGCGGCACCCCCTTCGAGACCAGCGTCGTTCGAAATGGTCGACACATTCTCCGGTAACGCGAAATGAAGCCTTTGCGCGTTGCCGCCGCCGATGTACAGATGATCGAAATGGAGAAGGCTTTCCAGAATCGCAATGGTTTTTTCGACGTGGCGATTCCAGCGTTTCTTTCCCAGTTTTTTCCGTGCAACGTCGCCGACATAGCCGTTGTACGTCTTGCTGCCGTGTAACGGATGCTGCGCGAGTTCCAGATGCGGCATCAGATCGCCGTCTCGAAACAGTGCGGTTCCGGCGCCGGTGCCGAGCGTCAGCACGAGTTCCAGCCCCTTGCCTTGGATCGCGGCGAGGCCCTGCATCTCCGCATCGTTGACCAGCCGCGCCGGCCGATGGCCAAGCGCATCGGACACTGCCTGAGCGAGCGCGAAACGCTCCCAGCGTGCGTCTTTGAAGTGCGGGGCCGTCAGCACGAGACCGTCTCGCACGACGCCGGGAAAACCGATGGCGATGCGTTCGAAACCGCGCAGGTCTGCACAAAGTTCGACCAATGCCGACACCATCACATCCGGCGGGCAGGGGTAGGGTGTCGGGATACGACGGCGCTCGCCGAGCAAATGGCCCTTTCGGTCGATGAGCGCCGCTTTCAAGCCGGTCCCACCGATGTCGATCGCGAGAATACTATACTGCTTTGTCATGTCTGCTCCGTAAAAAGGGGGAGGAAAGGGCACGTTTCGTGCGAAGGTAAGGTTCAAGCGAATTCGTGGGTATCGTCGCTGCGCGCTATGAGCGTTGCATTCACCACGAAAGCAACGGCAGAACTTGCAAAGTGTCAATAATTGTTTATACTAGAACTGTCTCCTCCACCTCCTCCTTGGTGGATTAAAGCCCGAACACGATGTCGGGCTTTTTTTTGTCCGCGTTTTTCATCTTTGCGGGCGATGGCCATTGATGCGCATGCGAACGCAAGCAGTACCAGCCGGTATCACATTTCCCCTGGCGCTTCGTGCTCATGCGCCGCGCGTTTGACCTCCGGTGCCAACTGCGCAAAAATCCACGCGGAGGCGGCGGTGATGAGTCCGACGCTGACGAACGTCGCATGAAAGGACGGCAGCGTATTGCTCGCGTCGTTTTCCTTGAACAGGATCTGGAAAGTGTCCAATAGCGCTCCCGCGACCGTGACGCCCAAACTCATCGCCAGCATTTGCACCATCGAGAACAGCCCGTTGCCGCTGCTCGCGCCGCTGCGTTCGAGATCTTTCAAGGTCAGTGTATTCATCGCGGTGAACTGCAGAGAATTCACCGCCCCGAAGAATGCCAACTGCAGCAGTTGAATCCACAACGGCAACGATGCCGACATCAACGCAAAGCTGGTCATCGTCAATCCGACCAATGCGGTATTGGCGACCAATATTGTGCGATAGCCATAGCGTACGATTAGCGGCGATGCGATACGCTTTGCTACCATACCGGCGGCGGCCACTGGCAGCATCATCAAGCCGGCATGAAACGGCGTATAGCCGAGACTGACCTGCAGTAGCAGGGGCAGCAAATAGGGCATGGCACCGCTGCCGATGCGCGAGAACAGGTTGCCGAGCAGCCCGACGCAGTAGGAGTGAATTTTAAAAAGATCGAGTGGAAACAGCGGGTAGGTAGCGCGCGTAGCGTGAAGCCCGTAGGCGGTCATGGCCGCGAAGCTGATGACGAGCAGTACCAGCACGGTCGCGTGTTGCAGACCCAGTTCCGCGAGGCCATCGAGCGATACGGACAGCGTCACCATGCCCACCGCCAGCAGCAGATAGCCTTTGAGATCGAACGGTTTCACCGGCGTTTTGGCATCCAGCATGAAGTAATACGATGCGATCAGCCCCAGGCCGCCGACGGGCGCGTTGATGAGAAAGATCCAGTGCCACGAGGCCACCGACGCGAGCCAGCCTCCCAGTGTCGGTCCGATCAACGGTCCGACAAGTCCTGGAATGGCGACGAAGCTCAGCGCGCGGAGGTATTGATCGGAAGAAAAGGTCCGAAGAATCGCGAGCCGACCCACCGGCAGCAGCAGCGCTCCCGCCGGTCGCCGCTGGCTGACCGAGTACTCCGTGCTGCTCAATAGACGCGGGTTCATGCGTGCCTGCCGCAGCCGCGACGGGCTGTGCCGTTTGGGGTTTGCACATG
>CAWUJR010000604.1:0-2609 GCA_963922375.1 uncultured Robbsia sp. | reverse complement strand
CCGGCGAGCGCTTCGCGCGTCATGGCCTGTTCGCTCGGGTCATAGACAGGGCGCGTGGCGCAAGCTCCCAGCATCGACATCGCCAGCAGCGCAGTAAGTTTAAGACGTAGGGTCACGTATGAATTCGCAGAAAAATGGGCAAAAAAAGGCGCGGCCGACAGTGGGCGGCGCGTTCGCAGTATTCGTTGTGCGGTTTTATCGGTAGACATCAGACCCCCGGCGGGAGCGGCGGTAGCGATACCTGGCCGGACGAGGTACCGGACGACGCGGGGGCGTCGAAGCCGTTCGGACTGTTGGGTGCGTTTGCACCGCCGTTTGCGCCGTTGTTTGCACCGCTGTTTGCACCGTTCGATCCGTCGGTGCCTTCAGGCCCTGCGTTCGGACGATCCCCTCCGCCCGGAACGGCCGGCCGTCCTACCGGCGGCGGCGTCTTACGCATGGTCAGGGTGACGTCGCGCCCGTCCCCCTCGAAGTGCGCTTCGTGGCGATCGACGTCGCGAAGCGTCCATTCCGTATGCGGCAGCGCGCGACCCGGTACGATCGAATAGCCTTTGCCGGCAGGATCGGTCAATAACGCGATATGGAGACTGCCGGAGAGGATCACCCCGGTCAACGCATAGCCGGATAGGGGATCGTCACCGGTGTCGCCACGCTGTGGATCGGCCACGCGAGACGTACTGAACAGGTTGTGTCGCCACACTTGTGCGTAGGTTTCGGCATCGATCGGCTCCGGCGCGGCGAGCTTCGCCATGCGCGGCAATGCGAACGGGGACGGCGACGTGCCGCTCGAGGCAGTCGTGTCGGTTGCGCTGGTCCGCCAGTCGATCTGTTGGCCGGCGCCTAACCACACGGCGATCAATGCATCCAGCGCGATGACCGCGCAAGCGCCGAACAAGCGGTTCAAAAGCAGGTGATCGGCGCGATTCATTTGGATGCTCCTGTATCTTGCTCGACGCCTGTGGGGGCATCCTGGTCTGGGCTCTGGCCCGGGTTTTGGCTGGATTCCTGCGGCGAAGGCGGCGCCAAGGTTTGCGTCGAAGACGAAGCGGGTGACGAGAGCGCGGAGGATTGCCCGGTCGATTGCACGGGTGACGGCAATGTGGCCTGCGCGGGCGATTGCAGGCCCGTTTGTACAGCGAGCGCCGAAGATCCACCTGGTGTTGCCGCATTGAGCGCGGTGTTATGCGGCAAATGCGGCGTTCGCATATAGCCGGCGACCGTCAACTGCAGATGCAGTTTGCCGGCCGGACCATGGAGCGGGGCGGTGTCGCCGCGAGAGATCGAGAGCGAATCGATGAAGAGATAAGGTTTGGCTTGCTGAATGTCGGCGAGCAGGTGCGCGAGCGGTTCGATCCCACAGTCCAGCCCCAGATTCACTTTGACACGCAGAAACGTCGTTCCATCGGCTTCGCCCGGGATCGGCGTCTTGTCGATCACGTCGCAGCCCGCACCCTCGGTCGCATGAGCGGAAATCATAGTGCTGAGCCGATCGACGAGATCTGCGGACACCTGGGTCGGATCGGTACCGGCAAGCAGCAATGGATCACGCTGTTGCTGTGCTTCCATTCCTGCGGAGCGTTGCTGCAATAGCGACTTCTGCGCGAGCAGCCCAGCGTAGCGCTGCGCGGTGTCGCGGAGCTCATCCATCTGCTGGCTGATTTCGATCTCCGGCTCGACCAGCCAGGGGTCGATCACGGCAAGGTAGAACAGCACGAATGCCGTTGCCGCCAACGCGGCCGCGAGGAGGCGATGCTCAGCGGGGTGCAGTCTGCGCATGCGCATTTCCTTTCAATTTCGCGGAGAGATAAAAATGGTCCTGATGGGTGGCCGCATCGGGTTCGATCACGCCCTGGAACGTGACGTTCTGCAGCGTGTCCGCTCTTTGTAACCGACCGATGACGGCTGTCGCGTGGCTGCTCAAACCGGCCAGGTTGACGGTACCGTTGTCGTCAATTTCAAGATGTTCGAGCCAACTGTCCGCGGGCAGTGCTTCGGTGAGTTGCAATAGCACTTTGTCAAAGCCGGGTTCCGATGTCTTCAGCCGGGTCAGATAACTGGCCGTGCTCATCTGTTCGCGTACGGTGTTGCGTAAGCGCATGACCGCCATCGCTTGCGCCTGCATGCCTTGCACATGCGCTTGCATTCGGGCGACAGTGCGCTCGCGACCGGACTGCAGCGCCAGCAATGCAGCAATGCTCAACACCGCCGTTGCCAGCAGCAAACAGCCATTCAGTGCGCGGCCGCTGACGACATGCGGCGGACGCAGTGCCGGCGGCAGCAGGTTGATGCCGAGCCGTCGTCCGTCGGTCTGAATGACATCCACACGATGCAGTTGCAGACCGGCTTCCGTTACCTGATCGACCCAAGGGAGCAATCTGTCGTTGCGAATCACGATCAATTCGACGTCGAGCATATCGTCGCTATCCGATTCACTGGACGGGAAAGGAGGCAACGGAGGCGACGCAGAGGTGGCCGTGGCATCGACATCGCCGCCCAGTGGCGCGGAGGGCTGTGCGCGGCGGGTGCCATGTTCGATCAGGCGAGCGTCGAACGCGATCTGATCGGCAGCGAAAGGGGTCTGTCGATCCAGGTCATATGAAATGGTGTTG